>NZ_JBHURI010000023.1:0-51442 GCF_042673425.1 Agromyces sp. NPDC056965
GGCGGGCGCTCCTCGACGGTCGTCATCTGGGGGGACATCTGCGGTCGTCGGATCCGCCGCCTACTCGGCGGCCCACTTCTCGGTCCAGTAGGCGTCCCAGCTGGCGAGGAGCTCCTCGGTCGTGAGCTGGCCGATCAGCACCTGCTGCAGTTCCGCGTCGGCTTTGTCGGCCCACTCGGTCCACCAGGACACACCGCGCGGCTGCACGGCGGTGATGTACGTCTCGGGGTGCTCGTTCATGGTGAGGTAGCTCTCCCATGCGCCCGTCTTGTAGAACTCCGCCTCGTCGGCGCCGTTCAGGATCGGGACGAGGCTGTTGCCCTCGGTGAAGCGGATCGAGGCGTCGCCTTCGGAGAGGAACTGGATGAGCTTCGCCGACTCCGCGCGGTGCTCGCTCGCCTCGGCGATGCCCCAACCCGCGGTGGCGAGCGGCTGGATCGCCGTGCCGCTCGGTCCGACGAGCAGGGGAGCGGTCGTCCACTGGTCGCCGGTGATGGCCGTCGACTGCTCGACCGCTGCGATGACCTCGGGGTCCTGCAGCAGGAACGCGGTCGAGCCGTTGGAGAAGCCCTCCACCATCTCGGGGTAGCCCCATGCCACCGAGGACGGCGGTGAGGCCTGCTCGAAGAGGTCGATGTAGAGCTCCATCGCGTCGAGCGCCTCGGGAGCCGAGAACATCGAATCGCCGTTCTTCAGCCGGTACGCGTTCTCGAGGTCGAGGTCGTCGGCGACGTAGGCCTCGATCACGAGCGCGGCGTTCGAATAGCCGTTCTTGCCGCCGCGGAACGCGTAGCCGTAGGTGTTCGCCTCGGGGTCCTGGATCGCCGAGGCCTGCTCGAGCAGGTCCTCCCAGCTCTCCGGGGCGCCGTCGAACCCTGCCTCCTCCACCAGGTCGGTGCGGTAGAAGAGGCTGATGCCGTAGAAGCCGTAGGGGATGAAGTAGGTCTTGCCGCCGGCCGTCGCGACGTTCTTCGCGTTGTCGGTCAGGGCGTCCCACCCCTTCCAGCCCTCGAACTCGGGGGCCATGTCGGCGAGCCACCCGTTCGTCGAGAACGGACCGACGGTGAGGTCGCGGACTTCGAGGACGTCGACGCCGGTGCCCGACTGGAGCATCTGCTGGATCTTCTGGTCGGCCTGGTCGGTGGGCGGCGAGACCAGCTCCACCTCGATGCCGGGATTCTCCTGCTCGAACTCGTCGATGAGCGTCTCGAGCAGTTCGGTGCGCGCCGGGTTGGTCAGGCTCTCGACCATCTGCAGCGTGACGGTGCCGTCGTCAGCGGCGCCGGAGCATCCGCTGAGGGCGAGGGTTGCCGCCAGGCCGATGCCGAGCCCGGTCAGGACCTTTCTGTTCGCCATTCGTCTCCTCATTTCTGGTGGGTGCGATCGTTCTTCGGTGGGGTGTTCAGGTCAACGGCGTGCGTCCGCGGCGAGCTCGCAGAGCGTCGGGACCAGGCGGTCGACGAACGCTTCGAAGTCGCGCGCGGTGTTGTACGCGTGGGTGGAGAGCCGGTAGTAGCCGACCCCGTTGAAGCTCGTGAACGCGGCTTCGACGCTGAACTCGCGCACCACGCGGTCGCGCAGCGCGTCGGCCTCCGGGTGGGTTCGGGCGAGTCCGGTCGGCAGGCGGACCAGGCGCAGGGCGTTCACCGGTGCACCGACGTCGACGCGGTGGTCTTCGCCCGTGCGTTCGGCGAAGGCCTCGGCGATCAGCGCCTCGGCGTAGTCGGCGAGTTCGGTCATGTAGACGCGCACCGATGGCCATCCCCAGTGCTCGTCGATGAATGCGTACGAGTCGGGAGCGGCGAGGTAGCTCGTCAGGTCGAGGGTGCCCTGCGTGTCGAATCGTTCCGGGAAGGGGTGCGGAGCCCCCCACGAATCGATGAGGGGGAACAGCTCGTGCCGCAGCTCGCCACGGGCGACGAGCACGGCGGCCCCGCGGGGCGAGCACGCGAACTTGTGCAGGTTGCCGACCCAGACGTCGCAGTCGAGGCCCTCGAGCGGTGCGTCGTAGAGTCCGGGGACGTGGGCGCCGTCGACCAGGGTCGTGATCCCGCGCTGCCGAGCGGATGCCGCGACCTCGTGCACCGGCAGGAATCGCGCCGTCGCCGAGGTGATGTGGTCGATGACGATGAGCCGGGTCGCGTCGGTGCAGGCGGCCATGATGCGCTCGTGCGCCTCGGCGGGGGTCGCGTCGAGCGGCACCCGTGCGGTCACGACCCGGCCGCCCCATCGGCGCGCGGCTCGTTCGGCACCCATCGTGACCGCCCCGTAGCCGTGGTCGGTGACGACGATCTCGGCGCCGGGCGGCGCGGTGAGGCTGTTGTAGACGACGCTCGCGCCGCCGCTCGCGTTCGGCACGAGGGCCGTGTGCTCCGGGGCGGCGCCGACGATCGCGGCGACGGCGCGTCGGGCGTCTCCGACGCGGGCGGGCAGGGTCGAGAACCAGTCGACCGGCCCGGCGTCCATGACGGCGCGGAGGCGGTTCTGCTCCTCCTGCACGCGCCGCGGAACGGCGCCGAACGACCCGTGATTCGTGTGCAGCGCGGTGTCGCTGAGAGTCCAGCCGGTCGAGGCGGGCGAGCCGTCGGCGAAAGCGAGGGCGGTGGGCGCTGCGGTGGTCACTGGTGCGGTCGTCCTTGTCGTCAAGCCATCAGCGGTGATGTCGGACACTTCCACGCAAAGAGATTAGATGACTCGTTGTGTATTGGTGATTCTGAGCCGACCTAGGCGACTATAACCACAAAGTCATAAGATGACTAGAGTGAATGTCGTGCCTCTAAGCTGATCAGCACGGCCCGCCGACCAGGAGACGGACAGCATGAGCGCGATCGACGACGCATTCCACGGACTGCGGCACATCATCGCGTCCGGCGAGCTCGCGCCCGGCCAGCGTTTCCCGCCCGAGGGCGAACTGTGCGAGCGGCTGGGCGTCTCCCGCGGCTCGCTCCGTGAAGCGGTGCGCATGCTCGACGCGCTCGGCGTGATCGAATCCCGTCACGGATCCGGCACCTACGTCTCCGCGCTCGAGCCCGCGAACATCATCGGCGCACTCAGCCTCACGGTGGAGCTCATGCCGTTCGACGCGTTCATCGAGCTCTACGAGGTGCGCCGGGTCCTCGAGTCCCACGCCGCGTCGCAGGCGGCGGCCCGCATGACCGAGGCCGGCGAGGCGGAGCTGCGCGCGATCCTCGATGAACTCGAGGCCCGTGAGGGGGAGCAGGGCACCGACCTCGACGCCCTCTTCCACGAGACGATCGCGAAGCTCGCCGGCAATGCGGCCCTCGTCGAGCTGCTCCGCACGTTCCGCTCCCGCTCACGGGCGTACCAGATGTTCGATCTCCCCACGGGTCCCGACATGAAGCAGGTGAGCGATCGCGGCCACCGTGAGATCCTCGCCGCGCTCGTGGATCGCGACCCGGCCTCAGCGGAGGCGGCCGCAGCCGCGCATGTCGCGCAGACCGAGCAGTGGCTTCGCGCGATTCGCCCGGTCCCCGTCGCGAAGGCGCTGCCCACCGCGATCTGACCGCCCGCCGGGTCCGTCGGCGCGGCGGTCCCGGAGCCCGCTCACCGGTCGAGCAGGGCGTAGCGTTGTGACATGCCCGCTCGCAGCCCCGGACCGACGGTTCGGGAGGAGCGGGTGCAGCCCGACCAGCGGGTGCAGCCGGCCCGGCGCTGGCTCGGCGTGTTCCGTCTGCTGATCGCGGCCCTCGAGGTCGTCGCGCTCATCGGCAACTTCCAGTACGTCCTCGGCTTCCGGCTCTTCGCCACTGCGAACTTCTTCAGCTACTTCACCGTGCAATCGGCCTTCGCGGCCGTCGTGACCCTCGCGATCGGAGCAGCCTTCGCGCTGTTCGCACCGCGCGACCCGGTCTGGCTCGGCATCCTCCGCACGATGGTCACGGTCTACGTGCTCGTCTCGGGCATCGTGTTCGCCGTCATCGTCGCCCAGGCCTCGACCCGCGACTACCGCATGGAGGTGCCGTGGTCCGACACGGTGCTGCACTTCATCGTGCCGGCGCTCGCCCTGATCGCATGGACGACGGACGCGATCATGGCCGTGAACCCGCGCGTGCCGTGGTCGACCGTCGGCTGGGCGCTCCTCTTCCCGTCGATCTGGCTCGTCTACACGCTGTTCCGCGGGGCGGACGTCGGGTGGTACCCCTACTTCTTCCTCGACGAGGCGCAGGTGGGCGGCCCGGTCGGCGTCGCCCTCTACTGCCTGCTCGTGCTCGCGATCTTCGTCTCGCTGACGGCGGGACTCGTCGCGATCAATCGGATGCTGTGGCGAAGGGCGCGAGCGCGCTCAGAACCTCCGCCTGGAACGACGGATCGTCGAGCGCCTCGAGCCGAGTCGCCTGCACTGCAGCGATGAGGCCGAGCAGGATCGGTTCACCGCTCGCGAGTCCGACGTCGATCCACGTGGCGACGGGCGAGAGCTCGCCGACGACGGTGAGCACGTTCGGCGTGGCGAGCTCGGGTTCGTCGTCGGCCTCGGCCTCGGTCTCGCCCGCGACATCCGCTCGCCAGAACGCCTCGTCGAAGCGGAGCCAGACCGTGTCGACGACGCCCATGCCGAGCAGCGAGATCGCACGCTGGTGCATGAGCGGCAGCGCCGGGCTGAACCGCACGATGTCGGTCTTCAGCACCCCGAGCGGAATGGTGACGACGGCGCGATCGGCGGTCAGCGATTCACCCGAGTCGAGTCGGAGGCTGACCCGGCGATCGTCGTAGGCGATGCTCGTCACGACGCTCGAGACCGCGATCTCGAGCGGCTCGGCGAGGGAGTCGACGAGGTCGGCGAGCCGCCCGGTCACGAGCTCGCCGAGCTGGTCGAGGCCGTTCGCGTCGTACTGCGCGGCGGAGATCGCCGAGGTGACGGCGCCCGTCGACGGTGCGACCCCGCTGTTGATCGTGTGCGCGAGCCAGTCGGCCTGGCTCACCCCCGACTGATCCGGCACCGCGGAGAGCGGCGTGGCGCCCGAGCCGGTCAGCGCCGTCGCGAGCGACACGTCGTGGGGCTGGGTCGCCGCCCACTCCTGCGCCGTCGCGATGGCGTCCGACCCCGTCGTCGGAATCGGCACGCGGAGCCCTGCCGCGGTCGTCGCCGAGACATCCGCCGTGAACGGCACGGTGTCGACGGATGCCTCGTGCAGCGCGTCGATCAGCGCGTCGCCGTCGCCCGTGAACACGCCGCCGAGCTCGACGGGGGTGTCGAAGCCCGTGGCATCCGTGCTGTGGATGCGCCCGCCCAACCTGTTGCGCGCTTCGAGCACGATCACCTCGAAGCCCGCGTCGGCGAGCTCGCGTGCCGCCGTCAGCCCGGCGAGGCCCGCTCCGACGACGACGACGCGTTCGCCGGCCTCGCCGAGCCGGGCGATGTCGGCGGCGGCGCGGATGCCGGAGGCGCGGGCGCCCTCGAGCGTGCCGGGTCGCTCGGGGTCGGTCGCCTCGCCGGCGAAGACGAGGCGAGCCTCGACCGGCTCGGCGAGGGCCTGGCGGAGCTGCGGGGTGCTGCCGACGGAGTCGAAGCTGAACGCACCGCGCGAGAACGGTTCGGCGCCCCAGCGCGAGCGGCGCATGGCCGTCGGCAGCGGCACGCCGTTCGTCGGCGTGGGCGGCACCGTGGTCGGGGGAGGCGTCGTGGGCACCGGGCTCGGGCTCGGCTCGGGCCACGTGCAGCTCGCGAGCGCGAGGGTCGCGAACCCCGAGAGCGAGGCGGCGATGAAGGTTCGCCGGCCGATGCCGCCGGGCGCCCCCCGTGAGTCCATGGGATTCAGGCTAGTCGACGGCCCCGAGCCGTGGTCGTTCGCCCCGCAACGACGAGATGCAGGGGATTCCGGAACACGGGGCTCGAGCCCGGTGTCCGCGGAACCCCTGCATGGGTGTTCAGCTCGGATGCGTCAGGCGACGTAGCCGTCGGCGATCGTCAGCGCCTCGTCGATGATGTCGAGCCCGCGCACGAGCTCCTCCTCGGTGATGACGAGCGGCGGTGCGACGTGCATCCGGTTGAAGTGGATGAACGGCCAGAGGCCCGCCTGCTTGCAGGCGCCGGCGACGGCCGCCATCGGCGCGGCATCCGCCCCGCCCGCGTTGAAGGGGACGAGGGGCTCGTGCGTCGCAGGGTCGCGCACGAGCTCGATCGCCCAGAACAGTCCGGCACCGCGGATCTCGCCGACCGACGGGTGCTTCGCCGCGATCTCGCGGAGCCGCGGTTCGACCACGCGCGACCCGAGGTCGCGGACGCGCTCGAGGATGCCCTCGCGCTCGAACACCTCGAACGTCGCGACACCGGCGGCGCACGCGAGCGGGTGGCCCGAGTACGTCAGCCCGCCCGCGAAGGCGACGGTGTCGAAGTGCGAGGCGATCCGCTGCGAGATGACCGCGCCGCCGAGCGGCACGTAGCCCGAGTTCACGCCCTTCGCGAAGGTGATGAGGTCGGGCACGACGTCGAACGCGTTGACCGCGAACCACTCGCCGATGCGGCCGAAGCCGACCATGACCTCGTCGGCGATGTAGACGATGCCGTACTTGTCGCACAGCGCGCGAACGCCCTGCAGGTAGCCGGGCGGCGGCACGAGCACGCCGTTGGTGCCGACGATCGTCTCGATGATGATCGCCGCGACCGTCGAGGCGCCCTCGAGCACGATGATCTGCTCGAGGTGGGCGAGCGCTCGCTCGGCCTCCTGCTCGGGCGTCTCCGAGTGGAACGACGAACGGTACGCGTACGGGCCCATGAAGTGCGCGACGCTGCCGTCGCTCGGCTCGTTCGCCCAGCGCCGCGGGTCGCCCGTGAGCGAGATCGCGGTCGCGGTGCCGCCGTGGTAGCTGCGGTACATCGAGAGCACCTTGCGGCGACCGGTGACGGCTCGGGCCATGCGCACGGCGTACTCGTTGGCATCGGCGCCGCCGTTGGTGAAGAACACCTTGTCGAGGTCGCCCGGGGCGACCTCGGCGATGCGACGGGCGAGCTCGCCCCGGACATCCGAGGCCATCGACGGCTGGATGGTCGCGAGCCGACCCGCCTGCTGCTGGATCGCGGCGACGAGGTCGGGGTGCTGGTGGCCGAGGTTCAGGTTCACGAGCTGCGACGAGAAGTCGAGGTACGCGTTGCCCTGGTAGTCCCAGAACGTCGAGCCCTCGCCTGCGGCGATCGGCAGCGGGTCGATGAGCGCCTGCGCGCTCCAGGAGTGGAACACGTGCGCGCGGTCGTCGGCGCGGACCTGCGCCTCGGCCGCGGCGTCGGGCAGCGGATGCACCGTGCCGAACCGGTCGGTGTGGACGGCTTCGGTCTCGGCGGTGATGGTGTCGGTCATGTCGGATGCCTCTTCAGTGGATGCCGGGACTCAGTGGTTCTGGGGGAAGCCGAGGTTGATGCCGCCGTGCGCGGAGTCACCCCGCGCGGCCGGGTCGATCCAGCGCGCGGTCACGGCCTTCTCACGGGTGAAGAAGTCGAAGCCGTGAGCGCCGTAGGCCTTCGCGTCGCCGAACAGCGACTGCTTCCATCCGCCGAACGAGTGGTAGGCGACCGGCACCGGGATCGGCACGTTGATGCCGATCATGCCGACCTGCACCTCGTTCTGGAAGCGGCGTGCCGCGCCGCCGTCGTTGGTGAAGATCGCGGTGCCGTTGCCGAACTGGCCCGAGTTGATCAGGTCGAGGCCCTCGTCGTAGCTCGCCACGCGGACGATCGACAGCACCGGTCCGAAGATCTCCTCGGTGTAGGCCCGCGAGGTGGTGGGCACGTTGTCGATCAGGGTCGGACCGAAGAAGAAGCCGTCCTCGTGGCCGTCGACGGTGAACCCGCGACCGTCGACCACGATCGTCGCGCCGTCGTTCTCGGCGATGTCGACGTACGAGGCCACCTTGTCGCGGTGCACGTCGGTGATGAGCGGGCCCATGTCGGGCTCGACGCCGTCGACGCCCGCGCCGTTGCCGATCTTCAGCTTCGCGATGCGCTCGCTGATCTTCGCGATGAGGTCGTCGGCGACCGGCTCGACGGCCAGCACGACCGAGATCGCCATGCAGCGCTCGCCCGCGGCGCCGTAGCCGGCGTTCACGGCCTGGTCGGCCACGAGGTCGAGGTCGGCGTCGGGCAGCACGAGCATGTGGTTCTTCGCGCCGCCGAGCGCCTGCACGCGCTTGCCGTGCTTCGATGCGGTCTCGTAGATGTACTGGGCGATCGGGGTGGATCCGACGAACGAGATCGACTGCACGAGCGGGCTCGTGAGCAGGCCGTCGACGGCGAGCTTGTCGCCCTGCAGCACGGTGAACACGCCGTCGGGCAGGCCGGCCTCCTTCCAGAGCCCGGCGAGCCAGAGCGCGGCCGACGGGTCCTTCTCGCTCGGCTTCAGGACGACGGCGTTGCCGGCGGCGATCGCGATGGGGAAGAACCACATCGGAACCATGGCCGGGAAGTTGAACGGGCTGATGATGCCGACCACGCCGAGCGGCTGCTTCAGCGAGTAGACGTCGATGCCGGTCGAGACGTTCTCGGAGTAGGCGCCCTTGATCAGGTTCGGGAACCCGGTGGCGAGTTCGACGACCTCCTGGCCGCGGAGGATCTCGCCCATCGCGTCGGAGACGACCTTGCCGTGCTCGGCGGTGATGATGGCCGCGAGCTCGCCCTTGCGGGAGTTCAGCAGCTCGCGGAATGCGAAGAGCACGCCCTGCCGCTTCGCGATCGAGTAGCCGCTCCACACCTCGAACCCGGCCTGCGCCGACGCGATCGCCGCGTCGATCTCGGCCTGGTCGGCCAGCGCCACGCGGGCCTGCACGGCGCCCGTGGCCGGGTTGTACACCGGGGCGGTGCGGCCAGAGGTCGACGAGCGCAGGGCGCCGTCGACCCAGTGTCCGATCAACGGCACCTCGGGGGCCGATGCGGGCGAGGAAGCGGTCTCGGTGATGCTCATGGGCAGTTCCTTCACGTAGTGCGGCGGTGGTGTCTGTGCCGATCTCGGACAGAATGGCCGACGTCGACTAGGCTTCGTATCCCCAGTGTGTCAGAGGAAGAAAGGCGAATCCGGTGGCAGATCGTCGCGAAGATGAGGCGATTCAGACGAACCGTCCGGTGCTCGAGCCGGCCGACGACGGGCTCCCGACCGTGCGCGAGATCCTGACGATCCCCGCGGTCGCGCAGGGCATCCCCGAGGTGCTCTCGGGCGGCGACGCGCTCGACGCGCACGTGCGCTGGGCGCACGTCTCCGACAGCGCGGGCGTGGCCCGGCTCCTGAACGGCGGCGAGCTGCTGCTCTCGACCGGATCGGGCTGGCCGACCGACCCCGGCGAGCTCGCCGGATTCATCGCGGGCCTCGTCGACGTGGGTGTCGCGGGCCTCGTGCTCGAGCTCGGAGTGCACTACCGATACGTGCCGGCAGTGGTCGAGTCGGCGGCGCGCGAGCGCGGTCTCGCCCTCGTCGCCCTGCACCGCGAGGTGAAGTTCGTCACGTTGACCGAGGCGGTGCACAGCCGCATCATCTCGGTGCAGACGGCGGCGCTCCGGGCCCGCGACGAGGTGCGCGAGCGATTCACCGCGCTCGCGCTGCGCGGCTCGCCGCCCGACTTCATCGTGCAGCAGCTCGCCCAGACGCTCGGGGCCGCCGTCGTGCTCGAGAACCTCGCCCACGAGGTCGTCGCCGCCGAGGTGCCGCTCGCCGCGGAAGCGGAGCTCTTCACCCGGTGGGAGACCCGGTCGCGGGCGGCGCACCGCAGGCACGACGAGCAGCGGCGCCTCGGCGGCGCCGCGGCCGACGAGTGGCTGATCGTGCCGGTCGAGGCGCGGGGCATCCGGTGGGGCCACCTCATCGCGCTGCCGGGGCCGGCGCATCCGGCCGGCAGCACGAGCGTGCTCGAGCAGGGGGCGATCGCGCTCGCGCTCGGCCGTCTCGCCGACGGCGCGACCGACGAGTGGGTGCGCATCGGCCGACAGCGCCTCGTCGACGGCCTGCTCGACGGCCGATTCGCCGGACTGCCCGCGGCTGCGGCGCGAGTCGAGGCCGCCGGCCTCCCGCTCGACGGCGCCCGCCTCTTCGGCGTCGTGGTGACGGGCGGTGCGGTCACGGCGTCGGCAGCGGATGCCGCGGCTCGCGAGCTCGGCGGGCGGGCGCTCGCCGGAGCTGCTCCCGAGAGCGCCGCTTCGGCGTCGGCGACGATCGTGCTGCTGTCGCTGCCCGCCTCCCGAGCGTTCGACGACGTCGCGGCGCGCGCCTTCGCCGCCGCACTCGCGGCGGGCGACCCGGTGCTGCTCGACCGGCTGGTGCTCGCGGTCGGCTCCGAGGCGAGCGGACTCGACGCCCTGCTCGGCTCGGTGCAGGAGGCCGTCGACCTGGCCCGCAGTCCCTCGTCCCGCTCCGCGCGCGGGCCGGTCGTGCGGCGCTCGGACGATCGGCCGCTCATGCGGCTCGTCACTGCGCTCCGCGACGATCATCGCCTGCTCGAGCACGGGGAGCGCATGCTCGAGCCGCTCATCGACTACGACCTCGCACGCAAGGGCGACCTGCTCGACGTGCTCGGCGCGGTGCTCGCGCATCCGGGCAATCGCACGGCTGCGGCATCCGCTTCGCACCTGTCGCGGTCGGTGTTCTACCAGCGGCTCGCCCTCATCGGCGACCTGCTCGGAGTCGACCTCGACGACGGCGAGACCCTGACGGCGTTGCACCTCGCGCTGCTGGTGCGGCGCAGCGTCGTGCGCTGAGCGTCGCGGTCGCGACGCGGTCGCGAATCACGTTCCACTTGCTATTGACAAGTGCACTTGCAAAGAGCAAGCTAGACCCGAATCATCCGGTACACCACTGACGATCCCATGGAGGCGATCATGACCGCGACCAGCATTTTCGTGAACCTGCCCACCACCGACCTCGAGCGCTCCAAGAGCTTCTACGAGGCGCTCGGGTTCCGCATCAACCCGCTCTTCACCGACGAGAACGCCGCGTGCGTCGTGCTCGACGAGAACATCTACTTCATGGTGCTCACCCGTGAGTACCTCGGCACCTTCACCGACAAGCAGATCATCGACCCGAAGACCCAGGCGCAGACGAGCATCGCGTTCACCCGCGACTCGCGCGACGAGGTCGACGCGGTGCTCGCCACGGGCCTCGCCGCCGGCGGCACCGAGCCGCGCGAAGCGCAGGACTACGGCTTCATGTACTCGCGCGACCTCGAAGACCCCGACGGCAACATCCTCGGATTCCTCTACATGGACCCGTCGGCCGCCGAGCAGGGACCCGACGCGTACATGGCCGAGCAGGGCTCGGCTGCGCCCTCGGCGACGGCCTGACGCGCGACCGCATGGCGACACGCGGTGCGCGCGGCTTCGGCCAGTACGACGGGGTGGCTCGTGCTCTCGAGCGGGTCGGGGACCGATGGGCGCTGCTCATCGTCCGCGACCTGCTCGTCGGGCCGCGTCGCTACGGCGACCTGAAGACGGGGCTGCCGCGCATCCCGACCAACATCCTGAGCGACCGGCTCAAGGAACTGCAGGAGTCGGGCGTCGTCCGGCGCATCCCCACCGTGCGCGGCGGGTACGAGCTGACCGAACTCGGCCGCGGGCTCGAGCCCGTCGTCATCGCACTCGCGCGTTGGGGGTGGCCGATGCTCGGCGAGCCCGCAGACGGCGAGGCGGTCACGCACGACGCGCTCGCCGTCGCCCTCCGCGCCGCATTCCGAGCGGATGCCGCGGCGTCGCTGCCGCCGACCGAGTACGTGCTGCACGTCGGCGGGGTCTCGGTGTCGGCGATCGTCGTCGGCGGCACGCTCGACGTCGTGCCGGTCGGTCCCGGCGCGCTGCAGCAACCGCGCCGCTCGGTCTTCGAGCCGGTGCCGTCGGCGGTGCTCGAACTGCAGCTCGAACCCGTGGTGCTTCGCGAGGTGCTGGCCGGCGACTCGACGCGCGCGGCGGTGCTCGCCGGCGACGACGATCTGCTCGACCGATTCGAGCTGACCTTCCGCATCGAGCCCGCCGGGCCGTCGACCGACGCGGCCTCCGCCGCCACGGCGGCGTAGCCCGCGGCGACGACGACCGCGCGGGCTACTTCGCGACGAAGGAGAGTCGTCGGTTGGCGAACTCGCCGATGCCGACCGGGCCCATCTCGCGCCCGAACCCCGAGCGCTTCACGCCGCCGAACGGCAGCTCGGCGGCCTCGGCCGCGATGGTGTTCACGTGCGTCATGCCGACCTCGAGTCGCGAGGCGACACGAGCGGCGCGCGCTTCGTCGGTCGAGAACACGGAGCCGCCGAGGCCGAGGTCGCAGTCGTTGGCGAGCTCGAGCGCCTCCTCGTCGCTGTGCACGCGATACACCGTCGCCACCGGGCCGAAGATCTCCTCGCGGTACGACTCCGAGTCGCGGGGCACGCCCGTCAGCACGGCGGGGGAGTAGTACGCGCCGGGGCCCTCCGACAGCACGCCGCCGGCCTCGAGCGTGGCGCCTGCGGCGACCGCCTTCTGCACCTGGGCGTTCACGGTCTCTGCGGCGGCGCGGGATGACATCGGCACGTACTGCCCCTCGCCGAGGTTCAGCTGGTCACCCGGCTCGAGCCCCTCGGCGAGACGCCGGAGCTCGGCGACGAACTCGTCGTAGATGTCGTCCATCACGATCATCCGCTTGTTCGAGTTGCACACCTGGCCGGCGTTGTAGACGCGGAAGTCCCACGCCGCCTTCGCGACGCTCGCCACGTCGTCGGAGTCGAGCACGACCATGGGGTCGATGCCGCCGAGCTCGAGCACGCACTTCTTGAGGTGCTGTCCGGCCTGCGCGCCGATGATGGCGCCCGCCCGCTCGGAGCCCGTGAGCGAGACGCCCTGGACCCGGGGATCGGCGATCATCGTCGCGATCTGGTCGTGCGAGGCGAACACGTTCTGGTAGCCCCCGATCGGGATGCCGGCCTCCTCCATGATCGCCTGCACCGCGAGTGCCGAGCGCGCGCAGATGTCGGCGTGCTTCAGGATGATGGTGTTGCCGAGCACGAGGTTCGGCGCCGCGAAACGGGCCACCTGGTAGTACGGGAAGTTCCACGGCATGACGCCGAGCAGGGCGCCCACGGGCAGGTGTTCGATGATCGCCTTGCCGGGGATCGTGCTCGGGATCTCCTCATCGGTGATCAGGCCCGGCCCGTACACGGCGTAGTAGTCGATGATCGACGCGGCGAACTCGACCTCGTCGGCCGACTCGGCCATCGACTTGCCCATCTCGAGGGCGATGAGGCCCGCGAGCTCGTCCTTGCGCTCGAGGAACAGCTCGGCCACTCGCTTGACCGCACCCGCACGCTCCTGAACGCCGCGGTCGCGCCAGTCGCGGTACGCGGCATCGGCTGCCGCGAGGGTCTGCTCGATCTCGCCGTCGGTCGCCACGTCGAACGTCTCGACGATCTCGCCGGTGGCCGGGTTCTGAACTCGGTACTTCGCCATTCTGTGATCCTCCTTCGTCGCGCCTCAGCGCGAGATGAATACCTTGCGGAGCGTCTCGCGCACCGTCCAGATCGTCTTCATGCCGGCCTCGAGGCGCACGACGGCACCCGGGGCGAGGATGATGGGGTCGAGGTGGGCGCGCCCGACGGGCGCCGTCTCGAACTCGACGGTCGCGGCACCCGAGAGCACGACGAAGACCTCGTCGACCTCGACGTCGCGCATCGCACCGGGCGTCATCTCCCACACGCCGATCTCGCCGGCGTCCGACGAGTCGAGCGCGAGGTAGCCGGTGGTGGGCGCCCCGGCGACGACCTGGTCGGCGGGCACGGGTTCGTGCTCGAGCTCGAGCCCCGGAGCATCCGTCAGCGCGCCGGCCAGCAGCCGGAGTTCGTCGCTCATGAGTCGAACCCCAGTCCGAGTGCGTCGAGGGTCTTCAGCAGCAGGTTGCGCTTGCCCCGGTTGTGGTCGGCGCGGTTCAGCGACCAGCGGGTCGCGTTGATGCCCATCGAGGCGGCGGGCTCGGGAGGGAAGGGCAATGGGCGCTTCCGCACCATCTCGAGCTGCGTGCGCTCGTTGTCGCGGCCCTCGAGCAGGTCGAGCATGACCTCGGCCGCGAAGCGGGTCGACCCGACGCCGAGACCGGTGAAGCCCGCGGCATACGCGACGCGGTTGTCGCGAGCCGTGCCGAAGAACGCCGTGAACTGGGTGCTCGTGTCGATCGCGCCCGCCCACTGGTGGCTGAACTGCAGGCCCTCGAGTTGGGGGAAGGTCGTGAAGAAGTGGCTCGCGAGCTTCTGCCAACTCTCGGGGCGGTTCTCGTACTCCGAGCGCACCTTGCGACCGTAGTTGTAGATCGCGTCGTAGCCGCCGAACAGGATGCGGTTGTCCTTCGACAGACGGTAGTAGTGGAACTGGTTCGCCATGTCGCCGATGCCCTGGCGGTCCTTCCAGCCGATGTCGGCCAGCTGCTGCTGCGACAGCGGCTCGGTCATGAGCACGTAGTCGTAGACGGGCACGGTCATGAGGCGGTTGCGCTTCAGGAGCGACGGGAACACGTTCGTCGCGAGCACCGCGTGCGCGGCATCGACTCGGCCGCCCTCGGTGACGACCGAGACGGCACCGGTCGAGCCGGGGGTGTCGATGCGCTTGACGGGGGAGTGCTCGAAGATCTCGACGCCGAGCTCTTCGGCGACGCGGGCGAGCTCGGACGCGAGTCGCGCGGGGTGCACCATCGCGTTCGTGCGCTGCTCCCAGATGGCGGCGAGGTAGGTCGGAGAGGCGACCGAGGCCTGCGCAGCCTCCTGGTCGAGGAAGACGACGCCCTCTTCGCCGTGCTTCACGGACTCCGCATGCCACTCGCGCAGCCACTCGACCTGGTGCTCCTCGATCGCCGGTGCGAGCATGCCGGTGCGCTCGAAGTGGAAGTCCATGCCGTACTCGGCCTCGGCAGCCCCGATCGCGTCGAGGTTCTCCATGCCGAGGCGATGCAGTGTCGGCATCTCCTTCGGCCAGCGGGCCCGGCCGTTCTCGTCGCCGTGCGTGAGGCTCGCCTCGCAGAAGCCGCCATTGCGACCGGATGCCGCCCAGCCGATGCTCTTCGCCTCGACGAGCACGATGCGCGCGCCCGGGTTGCGACGCTTGGCGAGCACCGCCGACCAGAGGCCCGTGTACCCGCCGCCGACGATGACGAGGTCGGCGACGTGGTCGCCGGCGAGCTTCGGGCGACCGCCCACAGCCCCCTCGGGCAGGTCGTCGAGCCAGAACACCGACCGGGCGGTGTTCTCGAGCGAATGGGCGATGACGGATGCCGGCGGCTGGTGTCGTTCGAAGACGGTGGTGCCCACGGGTATCACTCCGATGCGGTTGTGGTGCATCCATCCTTCCGCGAGGCATGCACGTGCGCCAGTTCGTCGTGTCTCGACATCCGCCCGCGGCCGGACACGCTGGCCGGACTCGCGGCAGCGGGGCGGCACCGCACGCGACGCAGCCGGCGACCGCTCAGCTCGGCGAGTGCGCCTCGAGGAACTGGTACACCTCGGTCTGGTCGACCCCGGGGAACGTGCCGGTCGGCAGGGCGGCGAGCAGCGACGTCGGGGTGCGGGCGGCGGGCCACGAGGCATCCGCCCATCGATCGGCGAGCCCGGTCGGCGCCTGGCAGCAGGCTGGGTCGGGGCATCGCGACACCGCACGATGCGGTGTCTCGCGCCCGCGGAACCACTTCACGTGCTCGAAGGGCACGCCGACCGAGACCGAGTACTCGCCCTCCTTGGCCTTCTCGATGCGCGAGGTGCACCAGAAGGTGCCCGACGGGGTGTCGGTGTACTGGTACCAGGGGCTGAAGCGGTCCTCGACGTCGAAGACGGTGCGTGCCGTCCAGTTGCGGCACATCGTCGTGCCCTCGATCGCGCCGAGCGCATCGGAGGGGAAGCGCACCCGGTCGTTCTCGTAGGCCTTGATGATCGTGCCCGACTCGTGCACCTTCGTGAAGTGCACGGGGATGCCGAGCCGCGCCGTCGCGAGGTTCGTGAACCGGTGCGCGGCCGTCTCGTACGAGACGGCGAACGCGTCGCGCAGCTCCTCCATTGAGATGCGGCGCAGGTTCTTCGCCTCGGTGAGGAAGCGCACGGCGGCCTGCTCGGGCAGCAGGATCGCAGCCGTCAGGTAGTTCGTCTCGATGCGCTGGCGCAGGAAGTCGGGGTAGCCGCGAGGCTCCTCGTGGCCGAGCAGGTGGCTCGCGAGCGCCTGCAGGATCGGCGAGCGGGAGTCGCGCGACGGCGACTGCTGGGTCGGAAGGTAGATGCGGCCGTTGCGCTTGTCGGTCACCGATCGGGTGGAATGGGGCAGGTCGCCCACGTAGTGCAGCGAGTAGCCGAGGTGGCTCGCCATGTCGGCGACCAGCTGGTGCGACACCGGTCCGCCGGTGTGGCCGACGGCTTCGAGCAGCTCGGCGGCCTTCGCCTCGAGCTCGGGGTAGAAGTTGTCGCGGGCGCGCATCTCGGCGCGCAGTTCGGCGTTGGCGCGACGCGCCTCTTCAGGCGTCGCCGCGCGTTCGCGGTGCAGGCGGTCGATCTCGTTGTGCAGGCTCAGGATCGTCTGCAGCGTCTGGTCGTTCATGCCCTTCGCGACGCGGAACGACGGCAGCCCGAGCGCCGCGAACACCGGCCCCCGCTGGGCGCGCTCGACGGCGATCTCGAGGGCGGCGCGCTCCGAAGGGGCATCCGCTCGCAGCAGTTCGTCGACGCTCGTGCCGAGTGCGAGGGCGATCGTGCGCAGCATCGAGAGCCTCGGCTCGCGCTTGCCGTTCTCGATCGCGGAGACCTGCGACGGTGCACGGTCGATCGCGGCGGCGAGCTCGCCGAGGGTCATGCCGCGGGCGGTGCGACGGTCGCGGATGCGGCGACCGAGCGTGAGCGCGTCGACCTCTTCGGCGCTCGACTCTGCGAGGTCGGGGGAGGGGTTCGCGCTGCGATCCGCGGTGATCATGCCTTCGATGGTGACACGCGACAGCCGATGCCACAAACGGAAGAACTGCAAGAGTTCTGCACGTGCCGCGCGTGCGACGCCGAAACGGCGAGCTTCAGCGGATGTCTCGAAGGAAATTCTGCCGTTCTGCGCGGCGTCGCGGCGTGGTCGCCGGTGGGGGTCAGCTGCCCGCGAGGAGTTCGTCGGTCGAGACGACCTCGGCGTAGCTGTCGCCGAGCGCCGCCATGAACGAGGCGTGCACCTGCGCGGCGGGCACCACGATCTCGCCGAACACGAGGTCTGGCGCGGCGCACGCGTCGTGCGCGACGGTCACCGAGTAGCCCGCGTCGGCAGCAGCGCGCACGGTCGCGTCGACGCACATGCTCGACATCATGCCGACGATCACGACGCCGTCGGCATCGGCTCCGGCCTCGCGGAGTCGTGCGTCGAGGTCGGTGCCGAGGAAGGCGTTCGGCTGCGCCTTGACCACGACGGGTTCGCCGCCCGTCGGGGCGACGAGCGGGTGGATCTCGACGCCGTGCGTTCCGGGTGCGAAGAACTCGGCATCGGGGGCATCCCACACGTGCTGCACGTGCACGACGGGCTGGCCGTCCTCGCGATGCGAGGCGAGCAGGCGTGCGGCGTTGGCGGCGGCGGCATCGGGGCCGACGAGCGGGTGCGCGCCACCTGCGAAGTAGTCGTTCTGAATGTCGATGATGACGAGCGTCCGGGTCACGCGAGTCACGCTAGCCCATTCGCCGGTGGAGCGGGTGTTCCTCTGTCGCGGCACGCTGCTCCGGTTCTATGCTGTCCGCAACCGACCGAGCGGAGCAGCCGATGACCGACCTCGACGCGGTGCCTGCACTCAGCCGATGGCGGCGAACGATGGTCTCGGACGGAACCCTCGCGGTCGAATGCCTCGAGCGCGGCGACGGTCCGGGCGTCATCCTGCTGCCCGAGATCCCCGGCATCATGCCCGGCACGATCGCGCTCGGCGACCTGCTCGTCGAGCACGGGTTCACCGTGGTCATGCCGTCGCTGTTCGGGACGCCGGGTCGTCGGCCGGGCGCGCTCGGGCAGGCCGCGGCGGTCGCGAAGCTCTGCGTCATGGCCGAGTTCCGCGCGTTCTCGCTCGACCTCAGAGGCCAGGTCACCGACTTCCTCCGGCTCGTGGCGCGCGAGCTCGCCGCGCGAACGCCCGGAAGAGGGGTCGGCGTCGTCGGCATGTGCTTCACCGGCGGGTTCGCGATCGCGACCGCGGTGACGACCGACGACATCATGGCCACGGTGGTCAGCCAGCCTGCGGCCCCGTTCGCCGTGAGCCCCTCGAGGGCGCGCAGCATCGGCGTGCCGGGGAAGGTCCTCGACGGATACCGCGCCTCGCGCGGCGACTCGGCGCCATGCGTGCTCGGGCTCCGATTCACGCGGGATCGCGCGTCGGGCGACGCGAGGCTCGCCACCCTCGAGCGTCACCTCGGTCGTGCGGTGAGGATCGTGCGCATCCCCTCGGGGTCCGACAGCATCGACGGCACGCCCGCGAGCGCTCACTCGGTGCTCACCGGTGGGGTGCGCGATGACCCGCCGAACCGCGCATTCGAGGAGCGCGAGCTGATGTTCGCGTTCCTCCACGAGCGGCTCGCCCCCGTCGAGGCATCCGACGCCCGTCAGCCCTGATCGCTCCCCGGCACCTCGATGGGGAGCGCTCCCCATCGCGAGGGCGTGCGATGACTGGTTGGATGTCCCGGGGTCGGATCGACCCGAATCCGAAGGGGAACCACACAACATGACGTCAACACGCCTGATCGCCGCCGGCTCGCTCGCCGTGCTCGCCCTGCTCTTCACGGGCTGCGCCGCCACGGGCACCGCTGCCGACGAGAACACCAAGGGCGAGGCATCGGCTGCGACCACGAAGCCCGAGCCCGAGGCCGAGGCGGGCCAGACCAAGGACGAGGCGTGCGAGATCGTCAAGACCAGCATGGAGGAGCTCACCGGCCTGACGACCGTCGACATGAGCGACGCCGGCGCGGCACTCGCCGCCTTCGACTCGGTCAAGACCTCGCTCACCGAGGCATCGGGCCGGATCTCGAACGAAGAGGTCTCGCCGGTCGCAGTCGGCGCGGCCGACGCCGTGACCGCCTACTCCGAGCTCATCACCGCCATCACCACCGACCCGGCCAGCGTCGACATGACGAAGATCAGCGAGCAGGCCGCGGCGCTGCAGACGTCCATGACGGACCTCGTCGGCGTCTGCTCGGCGATCGGCTAGCCGCGCACGAGCAGCACTGACACGACAGGGGCGGGAGCTGTGCTCCCGCCCCTGTTCCGTGTGCTGCCCTAGTTTCCGGCCATGGTGCGGGCGATGTCGGCGGCGGAGTCGCCGGCGCGACGGAGCACGTACGCGACGAGGCCGAGCGCGATGAGCGTGAGCACCAGCATGATCGTCGAGACGGCCGCGATCTCGGGCCGGAGGCCGCTGCGGAGGGCGCTCAGGACATACACCGGCCATGGCGTCGAGCCCGAGACCGAGACGAACGCGGCGATGACCGTGTTGTCGAGGCTGAGTGTGAACGACAGCAGGAAGCCGGCGAGCACCGCGGGCATCGCGAGCGGCAGGGTGACCTTGCGGAACGTGCGGGTCGGCGTCGCGTAGAGATCGGCCGACGCCTCTTCGAGCTGCGCCTCCTGGCCGACGAGCCGCGCTCGCACGAGATACGAGACGACCGTGATCGAGAACAGCGAGTGGCCGATCACGAGGCGCACGATGCCGTCGTTGAAGATCGCCATGCCGAGATCCTGCCCGAGGAAGACCATCCACGGCAGCAGGGCGACGGCGTCGACGATCTCGGGCGTGACCGAGACGAGCAGCAGCAGTCCCATGAACCACCACACCCACTTGCCCGGATGCCGCGCCATCGCGATGCCCGCGAGCGTGCCGAGCACCGTGGCGGCGAGCGCTGCGATGAAGCCCGTCTGCACCGAGATCCAGACAGCGTCCTGGATCGCGGGCTTCGCGAGCAGCGCGAGGAACGAATCGAACCCGAAGTGGTCCCACGAGACGAGCAGCCGCCCCACGTTGAACGACGAGACGATGATGACCGCGATGGGGGCGAACAGGAAGACCAGCACCAGGACGCCCCACACGTTGAACGCGACATCCGACCATGCCGTGCGCGGCCGCCGTACCTGTCGCTGCGCCTCTCGAGCACTCATGCCGCGACCTCCTCGCGATTCGAAGCGGAAGCGGGCACCGGCGCCGTCGCCGGTGCACCGATGACGAGCCGGTGGCTCGCCCTGACGGGCCATGTGGCGAGCCACACGACGGCCGCACCGATCGCGACCGTGAGCATGATCACGATGATCAGCACGACCGCCATGGCGGAGCCGAGCGCCCAGTTCTGCGCGGTCTGGAACTGGCTCGCGACGAGCTGGCCGACCATGTTCCCCTTCGCGCCGCCGAGCACCGTCGCGGTGATGTAGTCGCCCATGAGCGGAATGTAGACGAGCAGCACGCCCGCGATGATGCCGGGCTGGGCGAGCGGCAGGGTGATGCGGAAGAAGGTCGTCCACTTGCCGGCGCCGAGGTCCTTCGACGCCTCGCGGAGCGGGCCGTTGACCCGATCGAACGCCACGAACAGCGGCAGGATCATGAGCGGCAGGTAGTTGTAGACGACGCCGAGGAGCACCGCGCCGCGGGTGTTCAGGATCGCGAGCGGCTCGAAGCCGACGCTCTGGAGCGCCGTCGAGATCCACCCCTCTGGCGAGAGGATGACCTGCCAGCCGATCGTGCGCACCAGGAAGTTCGTCCAGAACGGCACCATCACGAGGGCGACGAGGAGTCCGCGACGGGACGGCGGCGCCTTCACGGCCATCCAGTACGCGACCGGCAGCCCGATCAGGAAGCAGAGCAGGGTGCCGACGACGCCGACCCAGAGCGTGTTCTGGAAGGTCGAGAAGAAGGTCGGGCTGAAGACCTCGGCGTAGCGGTCGAACGACAGCCGGTCGGTGGCCTGGGTGGCGAAGATGCTCGGCTTGTAGCCGAAGCTGAACCACACGACCATCGCCACGGGCGCGACGAAGAAGATCGCGAGCCACGCCCACGCGGGCGCGGCGAGGAGGAATCCGGGGAGTCGTCTACGCACCAGCCGCCGCCTTCGTCGAGTTCCAGATCTGCACGATGCGCTCCTGCGCCTCGGTCAGCTCGCCCTCGTGCATGGTCGCGAGCTGCTCGGGGGTGAAGAAGACGAGGTCGAGCATCGGCAGGCCGGCATCGGCCGCCACCTGTTCGATGCCCTTCGCGCCGGTGTCGTAGCCGATGTAGTCGAGCTCGGCGAGCGCGTTCTCGGGCGCGAGCACGTAGTCGATGAACGCGTGCGCCGCCTCGGGGTTCGGTGCCCCAGCGGCGATCGCCCAGTTGTCCATCCAGATCTCGGTCGCCGGCGAGCCCAGAACGAACTTCCACCGGTCGGGATCGGGGCTCTCGAGCATGCCGAGTCGGGCGTCGCCGTTGTAGGACTGCATGAGCATCTGCGTCGCCTGGGGGATGGCGCTGCCGCCGGGGTACGAGTCGAAGGCCGAGATGTGCGGCGCGAGCTCGTCGACGAGGAACGCCTCTGCGGCGTCGAGGTCGGCCGCATCGGTCGTGTTCCACGGGATGCCGTTCGCCCAGAAGTACAGCCCGGTGAGCTCGGCGGGGTCGTCGAGGAGTGAGGTCTTGCCGCTCGCCTCGTTCTGCGCCGCGTCGATGAAGTCGTTCCAGTCCTTCAGCTCGCGGTCGAAGGCGGTGACGTCGTAGACGAAGCCGGTCGTGCCCCAGGCCTTGCAGATCGAGTACTCGTTGCGGGGATCCCAGGTGCGGCCGAGGAACGCGGGGTCGACGTGCCGCAGGTTCGGGATCAGGTCGTGGTCGAGCTTCGACAACAGCCCGTGCTCGGCCATCTGCGCGACGAAGGTGCCGGTCGGCACGACGATGTCGTAGCCGCTCGTGCCGCGCGCGCCGACGAGCTTGGCCACCATCTCCTCGTTGGAGTTGAAGGCGCTCAGCGAGATCTTCGGACCGAGGTCGGCGGTGAAGGCGTCGAGCACGTCGGGGGCGTCGTAGTCGCCCCACGTGTAGATCGAGAGCTCGGCCTCGAGCGGGCCGCCCGAGGCCTGGGCGGAGGTGGGCGACCCGCCGGGCGCGCACGCCGAGAGCAGCCCGGCCGAGCTCGCCACGGCGGCGAAGCTCAGGAAGCGGCGCCGCGAGAGCTCGCGGCGGATGGTCTTGGCCGCGCCGGCGGGCGCGAGGATGCGGATCTCTTCGGACGACATCGTGACTCCTCGAGCTCAGACGGTCGGCGGGGCGACGTAGCCGCTCGCGCTCGCCGCATCGTCGGCCGGGAAGAGGAGCACGCTCTCGGCTCGCCACGAGCAGACGACCGCGTCGCCGATGGCGAGCTGCGGCGCCTCGGGAGAGGGGCGGCGCGCGATGAGGCTCTGGTCGTCGCCGAGCTGCACGAGGTACTGCATCGTCTCGCCGAGGTGCGAGACGCCGATCAGTGTGCCACGGGCGGTGTTCCCGGCACCGGATGCATCGGCCGCGGCATCCGCTTCGATGCGCACGAACTCGGGACGCACGGCGGCGAGGCCGGCGCCGCCGTCGGGAAGCGCGGCGGCGGCGCCGCGCACGAGGGCGTGGGCCGAGTCGACGGTGGCGCCGCCCTCGACGACCGTGCCGCTGAAGAAGTTCTGCTGACCCACGAAGGCGGCGACGTAGGCCGAGGCGGGTCGGGCGTAGACCGTGTCGGCGTCGGCGAGCTGCTCGATGCGGCCGCCGCGCATGATCGCGATGCGATCGCTCATCGAGAGCGCCTCGCCCTGGTCGTGGGTGACGAAGACGAAGGTGATGCCGAGACGAGACTGCAGGAGCTTCAGTTCGAGCTGCATCTCCTCTCGCAGCTGCCGGTCGAGTGCGCCGAGCGGTTCATCGAGGAGCAGCACCGATGGACGGTTGACGAGGGCGCGGGCGAGCGCGACGCGCTGCTGCTGGCCGCCCGAGAGCTGCGTCGGCTTGCGGTCGGCGAAGCCGCGCATCTGGGCGAGGTCGAGTGCGTCGACGACCCGATCGCGGATCTCGGACTTCGGGGTGCGCTTCTGCTGCAGTCCGTAGGCCACGTTCTCGGCCACCGACATGTGCGGGAAGAGCGCGTACGCCTGGAACACGGTGTTGACGTCGCGGCGATACGGCGGCACGCCGAGCAGGGACCGACCCGAGACGCGGATGTCGCCGGCATCGGGCTCCTCGAAGCCCGCGATCATGCGAAGCGTCGTGGTCTTGCCGCAGCCCGACGGGCCGAGCAGCGAGATGAACTCTCCGGCCTCGATCGTGAGCGAGAGCCGGTCGACCGCCGTCGAATCGCCGTAGCGCTTGGTGACGGCGTCGATGACGACCGTTCCGGGAGCCTCTGCATCGGGCGATGCGGTGGTGGTCGCCCCCGCCTCGGTGGTCATTGCCGTCGTCACTGCTGGCACCTCTCTGTTCACCCGCGCACCATCACGCAGGAAGGCCCATTCAATCCGTGCGGCCCGGTGCGCGCAATGCGAGCGGGGGTGAACGGGACAAACCAGCGGGCGGGCGGCGCCCGCCCGACAGTCCGTCTGGAATTCGCGTCAGGATGCCCGCCGGGAGCCGGACGCGCCGCCGGTCACACGAAGCCGAACAGCGGCGGGAAGGCGAACACGATGATCGCCGCCCAGCCGACGTAGACCGGAAGGTAGCCGGTCTGCCAGCGTTCGACGACGCCGAACGGCACGCGCCGTTGCACGAAGCCCAGATGCAGCCAGGCGGCCCAGGCGAGGCTCGCGAGCAGGATGAGGTTCAGCCCGAGCGAGGCCGTCTTGTTCGCGCTCCACCCGAACTCTCCCGTGCGGACGACCATCGCGACGAGCACCACGAGATCGACGACGAGCGCAGCCGTGAGCATGAGCACCTGCAGCCGGTCGAACCATCCCGGCGGCAGGCCGGGATCGCGTGCGGAGATCGAGTACACGAGGAGGGCGACCGCGACCACCAGCACGAGGTCGAACGCGATGAGGAGGTCGCGACTGCCGTCGACGAGGTTCCACTGCATGACGGCCGCGATGATGAGGGCGAGCATCATGAGCGTGAAGAGCGGGGTGAACACCTTGGTGAGCACCGGGGCGATGTTCTCGATGACGCGCTGCTTCGCACCCACCAGCCAGGCCGAGACGAGCACCGCGCCCGCCGCGCCGCACGGCAGCACCCACTCCCCGACGAACGGCATCACGTCGATCCCGATCGAGGCGAAGACCGCGACCGTCAGTCCGCTCAGCGCGCCGCCGACGAGCGCGATGAGCACGTAGTAGACGAGCCACTCGCCGCTGAACCGCAGGAAGTCCATGCGCGTGCGGTCGCTGCGCCAGACGCCCCCGGCATCGACGACGCCGGTGACGAACCAGAGGGCGACGATCGCCCCGATCGTCGCGAGCACGGCGGTCGCGGAGTTCTGCGTCGCCACCGTGACGTTCGACGACCCGCCGACGAACGGATAGAGGTTCAGCGCGAGCGCGACCACGGCGAACACCGCGGCGATGCCGACGAGCGTGGTGAGCGGCGGGCGGCGCCGCCAGGCGAACCAGCCCGCGAGGAACGGCAGCACGAGCACCGAGATGTTCCGGAGGACGAGTTCGGGGTCGCCGGTGAGGACCTCGGTCGCCTTCACGGCGATTCCGGCGCCGACGCCGAGTGCGAGGGCGACGGGGAGGCCGTTCGCCCGTCGGGCGAAGGGGAGCATGCCGGCCGGGGCATCCACGCCGTCGATGCCCGCCGTCTCGGTGAGCACCAGCTGCTTCCAGAGCCGGCCGGAGTGCTCGGCGGCGTACTCCCGGGAGAGCTCGTCCATGCTGCCGAGTCGCTTGACCGCGATGAGGAACGCCTCGTCATCGGTGAGGCCGGCCGCGCCGAGGGCGTCGATCCGGTCGCGGAGGTGGGACTCGAGTTCGTCGACATCCCTGACGCTCAGGGTATCGCGGCGCTCCATCCAGTCGCGCCAGGATGCGATGAGCTCATCGAGGAGCGGACGCTGTTCCGTCGTCATCGTTCAGGCCAGCCCGAGTGCGATGCGCGGCTGTCGGTCGTCGGGGCCGCCGGGCCAGACCTGGTCGAGCACCCCGCCGACGATCGACCACTGCCGGCGCTGCTCGGCGAGCATCTCGGCGCCCTGGGGGCTGAGCCGGTAGTGCTTGCGCGGCCGGCCGGCCGACGACTGCCGCCACTCGGAATGCACATGGCCGAGTCGCTCGAGCCGGTGCAGCAGGGGGTAGAGCATGCCGTCGCTCCATTCGAGTTCGCCGCCCGAGAGCTCCGCGATGCGCTGCAGGATGGCGTAGCCATAGGATTCGCCGTCGGCGAGGATGCCGAGCACCACCGGTGTGGCGGCCGCGGCCACGAGGTCCTTGCCGATGCGCATGCGTGCTCCGATCGGTGTCGTGGGTGGATCCGGATTCCAGCTGCCGGGAAGCGGATACCTAGATCTGTTAGATACCTAGATCTGCAAGGTATCACCGAGTCCCGTTTCGCGCCACGATTCGTCATCGTGTGCGGTCACGCACCGACTTCTCAGGGCGGGTTCGACGCCGCGAGACGGTCGATCCTGACGAACTGTGAACGACGATGACCCGCCGCGTACCGTGGCCTGCACACGGGCCTGCGCTCGTCATAGCGTCACCGGCATGACACAGCACGGATTCAGGAACGTCGGCCGTTCGGGCCTCGTGGTCTCGGAGGTCGGCGTCGGCGCCAGCACCTTCGGTCGCACAGGCATGGCGGCCACCAGCCAGCGCGCCGCCGACGCCATCGTCGGACGTGCGCTCGAACTCGGCATCACCTACTTCGACGTCGCCGACGCCTACGGCGACACCCCCGGGCAGAGCGAATCGATCCTCGGCGCCGCACTCGGTTCCCGCCGCGACGAGGTCGTGATCGGGACGAAGTTCGGCGTGCCCGTTCGGGGACTCAACGGCGACGACTGGAGTGTCCGCGGGTCGCGACGATACATCCGCCGGGCCGTCGAGGGATCGCTGCGCCGCCTGCGCACCGACCATCTCGACCTCTACCAGATCCACCTCCCCGACCCCACGACGCCCATCGAGGAGACCCTCGGCGCGCTCGACGACCTCGTGCGCGAGGGCAAGATCCTCTACGCGGGCAGCTCGAACTTCGCGGCCTGGCAGGTGGCCGACGCCGAACACGTCGCACGGGCTGCGGGGTCGACGCGTTTCATCTCGGCGACGAACGAGTACAGCCTGCTGTGGCGCGAGCCCGAGGGCGAACTCCTGCCGGCGCTCGAGCACTACGGGGTCGGCTTCTTCCCGTACTTCCCGTTGCAGAACGGCCTGCTGACCGGCAAGTACCGAGCGGATGCCGCGCCCGTGGGCGCCAAGATCACCAACCTGAAGGCGCATCTGTTCGACCAGGCGCCCTGGGCGGCGCTCGAACGCTATCGCGACTTCGCCGTCGAACGCGGCGTCACCGAGACCGCGCTCGCGATCGGCTGGCTGCTCGCGCACTCGAGCGTCTCGAGCGTCATCGCCGGCGTGACCGGGCCGGAGCAGCTCGACGTGAACGTCGCCGCAGCGGCCTGGCGCCCGACGGCCGCCGAGGTCGAGGAGCTGTCGAGCATCCTGCCCGGCGATCTGAGCGGAGCGCCGGGGCGCGAGACCGGCGCCGTCGCCGCCACGACGGGTTCGGGGGCGGCGGCATGACCGGCCGGCAGCTCCACCTCGGCTACATGTACTGGGCGAACGGGACGCACCCGGCGGGTTGGCGCTACCCGGGCGCCGAGCACGCCCGGGCGTTCGATGCCGACTACATCGTCGAGCTCGCGCGCATCGCCGAGGCCGCGAAGTTCGACTTCTTCTTCTTCGGCGACCGGTTGGCCACGGGAGTCGAGTACGAGTTCACGAACACCTCCGTGATCGCTCGTATCGAGCCCTTCACGACCGCCGCCTACCTCGCGACGCTGACGAGCCGGATCGGCCTCGTGGTCACGGCGAACCCGACCTACTCGGAACCGTTCAACCTCGCCCGGCTGACCGCCTCACTCGACCACATCTCGCACGGACGTGCGTCGTGGAACATCGTGACGGGTGCCGACGGGCGCGCGGCCGACAACTACTCCCGTGACGAGCACGGGGATGCGAACACGCGCTACGACCGTGCCGACGAGTTCGTCGCCGTCGTGCGAGCGCTCTGGGACAGCTGGGAGGACGACGCCTTCATCCGCGACAAGGAGTCGGGCGCGTTCGTTGACGGCACGAAGGTGCATCGACTCGACCACGACGGCACGGCCTTCCAGGTGCGCGGACCGTTGAACGTCGCCCGCCCTCCTCAGGGGCACCCGGTGATCCTGCACGCGGGCACCTCCGACCGTTCGCGCGATCTGGGCGCGCGAGACGCCGACGTGCTCTTCGCCGCGGCCGCGACGATCGAGCAGGGGCTCGCGTATCGCGGGGACATCCGCCGGCGTGCGCTCGGCTTCGGGCGCAACCCCGACGACCTCGCCGTGCTGCCGGGGCTCACCCCGATCGTCGCCGAGACCACCGAGCGTGCTCGCCGGATCTACGACGAGCTGAACGCGCTCATCACGCTCGACGACGACCTCCGTTTCGGCGGGCGGGAGCCCGAGCACTGGGCGCCCGCCGACACGATCGGGCGGCGTGAGGACTACGGGCCCGGACTGCGCAACCTCGGTGCCCTGTCGCAGCGCCTCGGCTACGACGCGACCGGCCACGACCTCGACCATGCGGTGCCCGCGCACGCCGTCGACGCGTTCACGCCCGTCGGGCGGCAACTGGCGGGCGCCGTCGAGCGTCGCACCGGCCGCACGGTGGGCGGCGAACACCCCGCAACGTGGCGCGACCTGCTCTACGCGCACATCGTGACGGGGCCCCTCGTCGTCGGCAGCGCCGCCGAGGTCGCCGACTACATCGAGGAGTGGTTCAGGGCCGGAGCCTCCGACGGATTCAACATCCAGTCGGCCTTCCTCGTCGAGCAGCTGCACGCCTTCGTCGACCTCGTCGTGCCTGAGCTGCAGCGACGGGGGCTGTTCCGGAGCGACTACTCGGGAACGACGCTTCGCGATCACCTCGGCCTCGACCGCCCGGCGAACCCCTGGGCAACGGCTGCCGCCGACCCCACCGAGACCCCCGACACCGCCGCGATCGCGGCCGGAGCGTGAGGAGCGCGACATGACCAGCACCAGGCAACTGCACCTCGGCCTCATGTTCTGGGCGACCGGAACGCACACCGCCGGTTGGCGATACCCGGGATCGAAGGCCGACGGCGCCTACGACATCGGGTTCATCCAACAGGTCACGCGCATCGCCGAGGCGGCGAAGTTCGACTTCCTCTTCCTCGGCGACCGCCTCGCCACCGACGCGGCGCTGGCCGCGACCAACCCGGCGCAGATGAGTCGTCTCGAACCCTTCACGGCCGCCGCCGCGATCGCCGCCGCCACCGAGTCGATCGGCATCGTCGTGACCGCGAACCCCACGTACTCCGACCCCTACACGATCGCCCGGCTCACGGCCTCGCTCGACCACCTCAGTCGCGGCAGGGCATCGTGGAACCTGGTCACGGGTGCCGACGCCGCGGCGGCCGCGAACTTCAGTCGCGCAGAGCACTGGGACGCCGAGCGCCGATACGACTGGGCCGACGAGTTCGTCGACGTGGTCCGCGACCTCTGGGACAGCTGGGAGGACGGCGCGCTCGTGCGCGATCAGGCGAGCGGCCGCTACATCGACCCCGCGGCCGTGCACTCGATCGATCACGAGGGCGAGCACTTCCGCGTCGCGGGGCCGCTGAATGTCGTTCGCCCGCCGCAGGGGCAGGTCGTGCTCCTGCACGCCGGCACATCCGAGCGCTCGCGCGAACTCGCCGGTCGGGAGGCCGACGTCGTGTTCGCCGGGCAGTCGAACCTCGAGGACGCGCAGGAGTACTACGCCGACATCAAGGCCAGGGCCGCGAGCCACGGCAGGGGACCCGACGAGGTGCTCATCCTCCCGGGCCTCAGCGTGATCGTCGCGGAGACCGCGGCCGAGGCCGTCGTCGTCTACGACCGACTCAACGCGCTGCTCCCGCTCGACCCCGAAGAGGAGGTGGTCGACTCCGTGCGATTCGGCGGGCTCGGTCAGGGGCTCAAGCGCAATCTGGCCTCGGTGAGCCGGGTCATCGGCGTGGACGTCACGGGCAACGCGCTCGACGACGAGGTGCCGAGCTCGATCGCCGACGAGGTGAACGACGACGGATCGCGCATCCTCGCGCGCATCGCCGTGCTCACCCGACGCACCCTCGGCGGTGAAGACGATGACGGCGATGACGGCGGCGGGCGGATCACCTACCGCGACCTCATCGACGGCATCGCCCGGCAGGGCGCAGTCGTCGTCGGCGACCCGGTCGAGGTCGCCGACCACCTCCAGCTGTGGTTCGAGTCGGGCGCCGCCGACGGATTCAACATCTTCCCCGACTTCGTGCCGGGATCCGTCGACGCCTTCACCCGCCTGGTCGTGCCGGAGCTCCAGCGCCGCGGACTGTTCCGAACCGAATACGACGGCGGGACCTTCCGCGAGCACCTCGGGCTCGCCGTTCCGGCGAACCGGTTCGCGAGCGAGGAGGCCGCGAGATGAGCGCGGACACGGTGCAGGCGCCGCACCCTGCGACGGGCGCTCGCGAGCGGTCCGGGCGCGTCGCACCCGAGGCGCACGAGGGCACGGCATCACCGGCGACCCTCACCGCCGCCACCCGGCGACGCCGACGGCCGAGGCGCGTGCGCAGCGGCATCCTGATCGCGCAACTGCTCGTCGTGGCCGCGGGGCTCGCGCTCATGCAATGGGCGGTCGACTCGGGCACCGTGAAGACGCTCTACCTGGCATCGCCGACGCAGATCGTCGAGGCCTTCCCCGATCTGGTGGTCGAGGGGAACCTGTTCGGCAACCTGCTCGTGACCCTCTGGGAGGCCACGCTCGGCGTCGTGCTGGGCTTCGCCTTCGGCGTGGGCACCGGCGTGCTCATGGGCCTGTCGCGGGCGGTCGAGCAGTTCCTGCGGCCCTTCGTCTCGGCCGCGATGGCGGTGCCGAAGGTCACGATCATCCCGCTGCTGACGTTCTACATCGGCATCGGGATCGAACACAAGGTGGCGATCGTCTTCCTGTTCAGCTACTTCCTGTTCGTGTTCAACACGCTCGCAGGCATCCGGCAGGTCGACGCGAACCACCTGAAGATCGCACGCGTGAACCGAGCGAGCCAGTGGCAGACCGTGACCAAGGTCATCCTGCCGTCTGCGTCGCCGACGATCGTCGCCGCGCTGCGCATCGAAGCCGGAACAGCGCTCGTCGCCGCGCTCTTCGCCGAGATCATCGCCTCGAAGGCGGGGCTCGGCAACATGCTCAACACCGCCGTCGGCAAGTACGACACCCCGAGCATCTTCGGGCTCGTACTCGCCATCACGGTCTTCTCGGTACTCGTCATCGCCGCCGTCGACCTTCTCGAGAAGAAGGTCCTCTTGCGCTGGAAGTACATCCACTAGGTCCATCGAATGAACAACGGAAAGGGCACCATGTCACGCTCACACAGATCCTCCGCACTCGCCTCCCTGCTCGCCGCCGGTGCCGCCGTCGTCCTCGCAGCCGGGCTGAGCGGATGCGCCGGGACCGCCGAAGCCTCGAACGAGTCGCCGGAATCCGGGGCCGCGGTCGAGCGCAAGACGCTCGTGCTGCAGGACAGCACGAGCTACACGCAACTGCCGCTCCGTTTCGGGGTGGAGAAGGGCTTCTTCGACGACGAGGGCCTCGACGTCGAGTTCACCCAGGTGCAGGACGCCGTCACCGGCGTGGCCACCGGGGAGATCACGCTCGCCTTCGGCCCCACCTCGAACTATCTCCGAGCGGCAGCGCTCGGCTCGCCCATCAAGATCGTCTCGTCGGCGTTCCGCAGCAAGGGGCCGTTCTGGCTCATCGCCCGTGACGGCATCGACTCGGTCGAAGACCTCGCGGGCAAGACCATCAACAACGTGGCCGCGGGGTCGAGCATGGAGACCTATCTCGTCAAGATCCTCGAGGAGAGCGGCGTGAGCCGCGACGACGTGACGTTCGTGAACACGGGCACGGCCGACCAGGCCTACGGGTCGATCCTCGCCGGCACCGTCGATGCCTCGATCATCCACCAGCCCTTCCCGGCGCTCGGCGAGATCGAGGGCGAGACCACGACGCTCGCCCGCGGCTGGGACTTCCTGCCGAGCTACCACACGGGTGTGCTCATCGCCAGCGACGCGACGATCTCCGACGACCCCGAACTGCTCGAGCGTGCGCTCCGCGCGTACTTCACGACGTACACCTACACGAAGGAGCACTACGACGAGTACCTGCCGTGGCTGCAGGACCAGCTCGACACGATCGACCCCGAAGCGGTGGCGCAGGCGATCGAGGCGGAGGACGAGATCTGGGACAACAACCCCGACGTCGACTTCGATGCGATCGCCGACACGCAGGAGATCGAGATCGCCGTCGGCAACCAGGAGGAGGAGTACGACGCCGAGAAGTTCATCGACCTGCGGTTCATCCCCCAGGAGTTCGTGAAGCCCTTCTCCTCCCCAGAGCCGAAGGCGAAGTAGCGCGATGCCGAGGTTCGAGGTGGAGAACGTGTCCCAGCGGTATCCGGGATCCCCGCCGGTGACGGCGCTGCAGTCGATCGACCTCACGGTCGGCGAAGGCGAGTTCGTCGTGCTGCTGGGGCCGAGCGGATGCGGCAAGAGCACGCTGCTCGAGCTCCTCGCCGGGCTCCAGGAGCCGAGCGAGGGCGCGGTGCTCCTCGACGGAGCGCCGATCTCGGGATCGGATCGACGGGTGGGCGTGGCGTTCCAGGACGCCTCCCTGTTCCCGTGGCGCACCCTGCAGCAGAACGTCGAGGTCGGACTCGAGTTCCGGGGCGTCCCGGCCGCCGAGCGTCGTCGCCGGTCGCGAGCCCAGCTCGACGCCGTCGGCCTCGCCGGCTTCGAGCGGAAGTACCCGCACCAGCTGTCGGGCGGCATGCGCCAACGCGCCGGGATCGCCCGTGCGCTCGTGAGCGACCCCGAGGTGCTGCTCCTCGACGAGCCGTTCGGTGCCGTCGACCACCTCACCCGCATCACCCTGCAGGAGGAACTGCTGCACCTCTGGGAACAGCACCGCCGAACCGTCGTCTTCGTCACGCACGACGTCGGGGAGGCGGTCTTCCTCGCCGATCGCATCGTGCTGCTCTCACCGCGGCCCGGCCGCGTCTTCCGCGAGTTCGTGGTCGACGAACCGAGACCGCGAACGCGAGGCGAGGTGGGCCTGCTCGCACGGGAGGCGGAGGTCTACGCCGCGCTGCACGAGCTGAACCGCCTCGACGAAGCGGACGGGGTCGCGGCATGACCGGCTGGCGGAGTTCGTTCGTGGGCGTCGAGGCGCTCGCCGCCGACCTGGAGCGGGGCGAGCGGCCGATCCTGCTCGATGTGCGCTTCGACCCTCGGGTCGGGGCGTTGCCCGATGATTACACCGACGGGCATCTGCCGGGCGCGGTGTTCGTCGACCTGCCGGGCGAGCTCGCGGGCAGGCCGGCGGCCGGCACAGGGCGGTTCCCCCTGCCGGACCTCGCCGCGCTCCAGAGCGCGGCGAGGCGCTGGGGCATCCGCACGGACTCGGTCGTCGTCGCCTACGACGACCGGAGCGGCATCTCCGCGGCCCGTGCGGCCTGGGTGCTGCGCTGGGCCGGGTTCGAGCGCGTGCGCGTGCTCGACGGCGGCCTTCGCGCGTGGATCGCGGCCGGGCACGTCACGACTCGGGATCCGGTGCGGCCCGCGCCGGGCGACGTGGTGCTCGCGGGCGGCACGATCGCGCCGGTCGGGGCCGACGACGTCGCGCCGTTCGCAGAGCGCGGCGCCCTGCTCGATGCACGGGGCGCGCGTCAGTTCGCCGAGGGCCGGATCCCCTCTGCCGTGAGCCTTCCCGCCGCAGACCTGCTCGACGGGGACGGGGCGCTGCTGCCCGTCGACGAGGCACGCCGGCGCCTGATCGAGCTCGGGGTTCCGCTCGGGTCGCCGCTCGCCGTCTCGTGCGGCGCCGGTGTCGCGGCGACGTTCAACGCGCTCGTGCTCTCAGCGCTCGGCGAGGATGCCTCGGTGTACGTGGGCTCGTGGTCGGAGTGGACGGCCGACCCGGCCCGCCCCATCGAACGAAGCCTGGCCGGCTGAGGACTCCTGGCCGGCTGACGACTCCTCGCCGGCTGAGGACTCCTCGTCCGGCCACGGGGCGCGGGTTGTTCTACGGCGCAGAAGAACGGCGAAAGTTCACCCCCTGGATCGTGGGGGAGCGGGCGGTGGGCGGGCGCAGAGTGGATGCACAGCCACCCCGACGGCGTCGAGCGAGACGCCGGACGGAGCACCACGAAGCATCCGCCCGCTGCACCGAAGGAGCAACACCATGAGCACCGACCGCCCCGGCGACCAGACCCAGACCGCAGCCGAGCTGCAGCTCGAGTGGGACGCGAACCCGCGGTGGGATGACATCAGCCGCGACTACACCGCCGAAGACGTCATCGCCCTCCGCGGCCCCGTCCGCGAGGAGCGCACGCTCGCCCGTCGCGGCGCCGAGAAGCTCTGGCAGGACATCCAGCAGAACACCGGAACGGCGTTCGCCCCGCAGGAGGACCCGCAGTGGTCGGCCGCGCTCGGAGCCCTCACCGGCAACCAGGCCGTGCAGCAGGTGCGCGCAGGCCTGAAGGCGATCTACCTGAGCGGCTGGCAGGTCGCGGCCGACGCGAACCTCAGCGGCCAGACGTACCCCGACCAGTCGCTCTACCCCGCGAACTCGGTGCCGGCCGTCGTGCGCCGCATCAACAACGCGCTGCTGCGCGCCGGCCAGATCGAGCAGGGCACCGACGACCGCGACTGGATGGCCCCCATCGTCGCCGACGCCGAGGCCGGCTTCGGCGGCCCGCTGAACGCCTACGAGCTCATGCACCAGATGATCGAGGCCGGTGCGGCCGGCGTGCACTGGGAGGACCAGCTCGCGAGCGAGAAGAAGTGCGGCCACATGGGCGGCAAGGTGCTCGTGCCCACGTCGCAGCACATCCGCACGATCAACGCCGCACGCCTGGCAGCGGACGTCGCCGGCGTGCCGTCGATCATCATCGCCCGCACCGACGCCCTCGCGGCGACGCTGCTCACGAGCGACCACGACGAGCGCGACCAGCAGTTCGTCACGGGCGAGCGCACCGCCGAGGGCTTCTACGAGGTGCAGAACGGCATCGAGCCGGTCATCGCCCGCGGCCTCGCCTACGCCGAGTACGCCGACCTGCTCTGGGTCGAGTCGGCCGAGCCCGACCTCGACCTTGCACGCCGCTTCGCCGAGGCCGTGCACGCGAAGTTCCCGGGCAAGCGACTCTCGTACAACTGCTCGCCGAGCTTCAACTGGAAGCGCCACCTCGACGACGACCAGATCGCGAAGTTCCAGCGCGAGCTCGCGTCGATGGGCTACGCGTTCCAGTTCATCACCCTCGCGGGCTTCCACTCCCTGAACCACGGCATGTTCACGCTCGCGAAGGACTACAGCGAGCGTCACATGTCGGCCTACGTCGAGCTCCAGGAGGCGGAATTCGCCTCGGAGGCATCCGGCTACACCGCCACGCGCCACCAGCGCGAGGTGGGCACCGGCTACTTCGACCAGATCGCCACCGCGCTGAACCCCAACAGCGCAACCCTCGCCCTCGTCGGATCGACCGAGGAAGAACAGTTCAACCACTGACCCGCTCACGGGCTACGAACTCAGAGGAGCAACGACCATGAACACCACACCCAGCATGACGCTCGAACGAGGGCGAACGGATGCCGCATCCGCCCGCCGTCCCGAACCGAAGCCGGCCACCGGCAGCTTCCAGACCGTCGAACCGCGCATCGAGGTCACGGCACCGCTCGGCGAGCGGTACGACGAGATCCTGACCCCCGACGCGCTCGCCTTCCTCGCGGAGCTGCACGACCGCTTCGCCGGCACCCGGCACGAGCTGCTCGCCGTGCGCCTGCAGACCCGGGTCGACGCGGCGAACGGCCGCGACCCGAAGTTCCTGCCCGAGACCGAGTCGATCCGGAGCAACGCCGACTGGCGCGTCGCCGGTGCCGGACCTGGCCTTGAAGACCGCCGCGTCGAGATCACCGGCCCGACCGACCGCAAGATGGCCATCAACGCGCTGAACTCGGGCGCGAAGGTGTGGCTCGCCGACCAGGAGGACGCCACGAGCCCCACCTGGGCGAACGTCATCGAGGGCCAGCTGAGCCTCTTCGACGCGCTGCGCGACCGCCTCGAGTACACCAGCCCCGAGGGCAAGCAGTACCGCGTCACGGCCGAGCAGACGCCGACGATCGTGATGCGCCCGCGCGGCTGGCACCTCGTCGAGAAGCACCTGAAGTTCCACGACCGGGCGGGGCGTGCGATGCACGCCTCGGGTTCGCTCGTCGACTTCGGGCTCTACTTCTTCCACAACGCGCAGGCGCTCATCGCCGCCGGCCGCGGACCGTACTTCTACCTGCCGAAGCTCGAGTCGCACCGCGAGGCGAAGCTCTGGAACGACATCTTCGTCTTCGCGCAGAACCGGCTCGGCATCCCGCAGGGCACCGTGCGCGCGACGGTGCTCATCGAGACGATCCAGGCCGCGTTCCAGATGGACGAGATCCTCTACGAGTTGCGCGACCACTGCGCCGGGCTCAACGCCGGACGCTGGGACTACATCTTCTCGATCGTGAAGACGTTCCGCTCGCGCGGTCGCCGCTGGGTGTTCCCCGACCGCAAGCAGATCACGATGACGGTGCCGTTCATGCGGGCGTACACCGAGCTCCTCGTGCAGACGTGCCACAAGCGCGGGGCGCATGCCATCGGCGGCATGAGCGCGTTCATCCCGAACCGCCGCGACCCCGAGGTGACCGAGCGCGCGCTCGCCGCGGTCACGGCCGACAAGCGCCGCGAGGCCGGCGACGGCTTCGACGGCACGTGGGTGGCGCACCCCGACCTGATCCCCACCGCGCGTGCGGAGTTCGACGCCGTGCTCGGCGACCGGCCGAACCAGGTCGACCGCCTCCGCGACGACGTGCACGTGACGGCCGCCGAGCTGCTCGACATCCCGTCGATCGGCGGGGAGGTCACCGAGGGCGGCGTGCGGGGCAACATCTCGATCGCGATCCGCTACATCGAGTCGTGGCTGCGCGGCACGGGCGCCGCGGCGATCGACAACCTCATGGAGGACGCGGCGACGGCCGAGATCTCGCGCTCGCAGATCTGGCAGTGGCTGAACGAGAACACGATCACCGCCGAGGGCACGCGCATCGACCAGACCTCGATCGTGCGGCTCATGGCGGAGGCCGTCGCCGCGTTGCCGCGCTTCGAGGGCGACCGCTTCGACGACGCCATCTCGGTGTTCCGCAGCGTCGCGCTCGAGCCCGAGTTCCCGACCTTCCTCACTGTCGGCGCGTACGCGCGCTTCCTCTGAGTCGGGGCCCGAAGGGGCCGCCACGACCGCATCCGGTGATCCCGGAGGTGCCTCGGTCGTAGCGGCCCCTTCGTCGCGCGCACGCCGTCTGCCAGAATCGGTGCTCGTGACCCAGTCGACCGCCTCCACCGTTCGCATCCGACCTGCAGCCATGGCGGATGCCGCCGCGCTCTCGTCGCTCGCCGCCGCGACGTTCCCGCTCGCGTGCCCGCCGCACACGACGCCCGAGGCGATCGCCGACTTCATCGCGCGCAACTTCGGCGTCGACCACTTCGAGGGCTACCTCGCCGACCCCGAGCGGATCCTGCTCGTGGCGGAGCCGGCGGCCGAGGCGGCGGCCGGTGCCCTCGACGCGGACGACGAGCACGGCCTCCTCGGCTACACGATGCTCGTCGGCGGCGAGCCGGCCGACGCCGACGCGGCGCGCGCCGTCGCGGTTCGACCGGCGATAGAGCTCAGCAAGGTCTACGTGCTCGCCGGTTCGCACGGGACGGGCACGGGCGCCGCCCTCATGCGTGCCTCGCTCGACGCGGCGCGCGCGGCCGGCGCGGCGACGGCGTGGCTCGGCGTCAACGAGGAGAACGCCCGGGCGATCGCGTTCTACGAGCGCCACGGGTTCGCGAAGGTCGGCGACAAGCACTTCGTGGTCGGCGGCCGGGTCGAGGACGACTGGGTCATGGAGCATCGGTTCGCCGAGCAGACCCCGTAGCCCGGCAGCTCCTCCCGCGGACGCAGTCGGTCGATGCGGCGTGCGGCGTGCGTCGCTATGCCGCCGAGGTCGCGCCGGTCGCGCTCGTTGCCGCGGCGGCTGCGGCCGCCGTGCGGGCGGCCCGCCGAGCGAGCCACCAGGTGCCGAGCCCCGAGGCGAGGAAGATCGCGGCGAGCACGACCCAGCCCGAGAAGCCGTGCGAGATCGCGGTCGCGTTGACGACGAGCGGGGCCGCGAGCGCGCCGACCGTGTAGCCCATGCCGAACACGCCCTGGTAGCTGCCCGCCTGCACCGGGTCGGCGAGCTCGAAGCTGAGGCCCCAGCCGCCGGCCTGCGAGAGCACCTCGGCGAAGGCGTGCACGATGGCGGCGGCGACGAGCACGGTGATGGCGAAGCCGATCGGGAGCCCCGCCGCCGAGGCGTACACGAGGCACGCGGCAGCCATGAGCCAGGCCGCGATGCCCGACACCCGTGCCGCGACGCGAAGGTCGTGGGTGCCGCGCGAGAGCGGCACCTGGAAGATCACGACGATGACGGTGTTGAGGATGAGCAGTGCCGCGACGACCGCTTCGGGCGCCGTGGTCTCCCGGGCGATCCAGAGCGGCACGCCGAGCTCGGCGACGCCGAACTGCATGCCGAACACGGCGCTGAGCGCGGTGAGCACGAGGTAGCGGGGGTCGCGCCACGGGGAGTGCCGACGCCAGGCCCGCTTCTCGGCGGCGGCCGCCTCGGCGCTCGCCTCGGCGTCGACCGAACCGGTCTCGGTCGTCACGGGCGCAGCAGGCCTCCGCGCCGGAGCATCGACGGTCGACGGCAGTCGAACGAGCTGGATGAGGCCGAGCAGGTAGAGCACGCCGGCGCCCGCGATGAGCACGCGGTAGGCCTCGGCCGTGCCGATCGCGAGGGCGAGGGCGCCGAATCCCGAGCCGACGGCGATGGCGACGTTCGTGACGGCGCGGAGCACGGCGCGGGCGTGCACGCGGCTCTCGCCCGTGAAGGCCCGGGCGATGATCGCCGAGCGCGTCGAGTTGGCACCCTGCTCGAACAGGCCGCAGACGACGGCGATCACGAGTGCCGTGACGAAGTCGCCCGCGAAGACGTAGGCGATGAGGGCGACGCCCTCGATGGTCGTGAAGAGGATGATGAGGCGCCGGGAGCTGTACCGGTCGGCGAGCCATCCGCCGCCGAGGGCTGCGATCACGCCTGCGGCGCTGGCAGCCGAGAGCACGATCGCGACCTCGTGCGGCGCGAGGCCGACGATGAACGTGAAGTAGAGCACCGTCACGGTCAGGAAGATGCCGCGGCCCACGCGCGAGATCATGGTCGCGCCGACGAGGATGCGCAGCACCGGATCCGAGACGGATGCCGCGATGCGGGCGATGAGCGACGGCTTGCCCGGGTGCTCGGGGTCGATCGTCGGCACGGTTCCGGTGTCAGGTGTCGCGGGGGAGGTAGGGCTCACTCGTACAGTTCTGGCAGATCGGTCGGACGCGAGAAATTGATGTAGCGTTACGCTTCATGTTGCGATATGTGCTCAACGAGGGCGACGTCGCCGCCGTGCGGTTCGGCATCTCCCCGCTCTGCGAGCTGGGCCTGTCGCTGCGCGCGATCGACGACCCGGCGCGGTTCCCGCTGCAGCTCCCGTGGCTGCGTCGCACCGAGGCGGCACGCGCCGACCTCGACGTCGAGGCGCTCGACGGCCTCATCGACGATCGGCTGTGGACCCCCGACTTCCTGAACCCCCGGCCCGAGTCGCCGCTCACCCGGCTCGACGACGAGTTCGAGCAGCTGCTGGCGACCCCGGCCGAGACGTTCATCGGCGACCTCGTCGCGGTGCACGGCCACGTGCCCGCGGTGTTCGAGGGATCGCCGCGGGTCGCCGTCCGTCGTATCGTGCGCGCCCTCCAGGAGCTCTGGGACGCCTCGTTCGCCCCGTACTGGCCGCGCATGCGCGCCGTGCTCGAGGCGGACGTCGTGCATCGCGGCCGCCAGATCGCGCAGAGCGGCCTGTCGACGATGCTGAACGGCATCTCGTCGACGGTCGACTACGAGGGCGGCGTCGTCTCGGTGCGACTGCGCGACCCGGCTGATCGGGTGCAGCCGATCGACGGCCTCGGGCTCACCCTCGTGCCGACCATGTTCACGCGCCGCGGATCGGCGCCGGTCGGAGACGGGCCGCCGATGATCATGTACCCGGCGCGCGGGCAGGGCGCGCTCTGGGAGAACGAGCGCGTCGCGAACCCCGCGGCGGTCGCCGCGATCCTCGGCGAGACGCGGGCGAGCCTCCTCTCCGCGCTCGGCGACCCCGCCTCGTCGACCGAGCTGGGCGTGCGCTTCGGGGTCACGCCGTCGGCCGTCAACCAGCACCTGCGCGCGCTGCGCGATGCCGGGCTGCTCGTGTCGACGAGGTACGGCCACAGCGTGCTGTACCTCAGGAGCGAGCTCGGCAGCGCCCTCCTCGACGCGCGTGCGGGCTGAGGGTCACGCCGGATCGGGGATGACCCGCAGCACGATCTTGCCGCGCACGTGCCCGGCCTCGAGCAGTCGGTGCGCCGCCGCGCCCTCCTCGAGCGGGAACTCGCGCTCGACGTGCACGCGAACGGCGCCGTCGTCGATCAGGCGCGTGATCACCGAGAGGGTCCGGGCGTCGGGTGCGACGGTGTAGCCGGTCGAGCGGATGCCCCGAGCCGCAGCCTCCTCGGCCATGGTCGGCCAGGCGCCCGTGGGCACCGTCACGATCAGCCCGCCCTGGCGGAGCGAATCGAGCGAACGGGTGCCCGTGGCATCCGTCACGTTGCCGATCAGGTCGATGACGACGTCCTGATCGGTCGCGACCTCCTCGAATCGCTCGGCCGTGTAGTCGATGACCCGCCGGGCGCCGAGGTCGCGCAGGAAGTCGGCGTTGCGCGCAGAACCCGTGGTCGTGACGACCGCGCCGAAGTAGGCGGCGAACTGCACCGCGAAGTGGCCGACGCCGCCGGCCCCGGCGTGGATCAGCACGCGCTGCCCGTCGTGCACCCGCGCCGTGTCGACGACGGCGCCCCACGCGGTGAGGGCGGCGAGCGGCACGGCGGCCGCCTCGGCGAACGAGAGCGTCGCGGGCATGCGGGTGAGGCTCATCGAGCTCACCGAGATGAGTTCGGCGTAGCTGCCGCCGAGCCTCGGCACGCGCCCCATGCCGTAGACCCGGTCGCCGGGCTGGAGCGGATGCGCCGAGTAGGGAACCGACTCGACGACCCCGGCGAAGTCGCCCCCGAGCACCGCCGGGTACGAGGGGATCGCCCGGGAGACTCCGCGCCCCGACCGGGTCTTCGCATCGATCGGGTTCACGCCGGCCGCGACGACCCGCACGACGACCTCGTCGCTGATGCGGATGGGGTCGGGCACCTCGGCGATGTGGAGCTCATCGGCTCCGCCCGTCTGATCGATCACCAATGCCCGCATCGACACACCCTCCCGAGATTGCACTTCGCACCGTACCCGTCCTCGCTATGATCGCACCGACCGCCGAGTCTCCGGTGGCGAGCACACCACGGGGGAGCGGATGCGGACCGTCTGGGGCATCATCAGGATCGCGGCGGCCGCCGGCATCATCACCGCGATCGTCGCGCAGTTCGCGAAGAGCCTCTCGATGGTGCCGGACCCGGCGCTCTTCGTGATCAACTTCCTGAGCTTCTTCACGATCCTCTCGAATGCGCTCTCGGCGATCGTGCTGCTGATCGGCGCCTGGTACGCGTTCCGCTCGCCGAACGACCCGGACTGGTTCAACCTCGCCCGGGCCTCGGTCGTGACGTACATGGCGACGACGTTCGTCGTCTACAACCTGCTGCTGCGCGACATCTCGCTCGACCAGGCGACGACCCTGCCGTGGTCGAACGAGATCCTCCACGTCTGGGCTCCGCTCTACGTCGTGCTCGACTGGGTGCTCGCACCGGGGCGCCGACCGATCGCGTGGAAGCGCATCTGGACCATCGCGATCGTGCCGATCGTCTGGGTGGTCTACACGATGATCCGCGGCGCGGTCATCGGCTGGTACCCGTACCCGTTCCTCGACCCCGCCATCGAGCCGGGTGTCGGCTACGACGGGGTCACGGTCTACGTGATCGCGATCGCCGCGTTCATCCTGCTCGTGGGTGCGGGCATCATCGGCATCAGCCGAGCCGGCTGGCCGTACCGAGCAGTCTCCGAGGAGGCGGCACCGGCGTGAGCCGGGGCGAGCGATGACGGGCGTCTCGAACCGCGACGCGACCGATCCGCTCGGTCGGCTTCGCGTGCAGCTGCGCCGTGCGCAGGAGTACTTCGCTCCGACGATCGATCCGGCGGCATCGGCGCGGGCAGCGTTCGAGGCGCGCGCGTTCGTCGAGTCGCACCTCGCCGATCTCCAGGCGCAGGCCGACGCGGCCGTCGACCGCACCGTGATGCTCGAGGGCGAGTCGCTCCCTGTCTGGAGCTACTGGGACGGCCCGGAGGCGAGCGCGCCGCCGCTCGTGCGGGCCTGCCTCGCCCAGTTGCGGCGCGTGCACCCCGAGGCGCGCGTGCTCGACGCCGAGACCGTCGCCGAGGTCGTGCGGCTTCCCGCGATCGTCGAGGAGCGGCTGGCGCACCGACCGGCGCAGCGCTCCGACCTCATCCGCGTGTCGCTGCTCGAACGGCACGGCGGCATCTGGGTCGATGCGACGGCGTTCGTGCCCGAGCCGCTGACGCCGAAGGTCGAGCCGCTGCTCGATGCCGGTTCGTTCTACCTCCGCTGGGCGGCCAACGAGATCTCGAACTGGTTCATCGTCGCGCGGCCGGGCAACCGGCTCATCGCCCTGCAGCGCGCCGCACTCGAGGCCTGGTGGCGCGAGCGCGACGAGCTGCCCGACTACTTCCTGTACCACCGGCTGTTCACGGCGATCGTCTCGCTCGACGCCGGAGCCCGGCGCATCGCTCGCGAGATGCCGAGGCGCAGCACCCTTCCGAGCCATCTGCTCCAGCTCGCGATGCTGCGGCCGTACGACGCCGACGAGGTCGCCCTCATCCTCGGCGCGGCGCCGGTGCAGAAGCTCAGCTACAAGTACGACCCCGACGCGGTGCCGGCCGGGTCCATCCTCGACCGGCTGCTCGCCGGCGAACTCCTGCCGCCGCGCTGAGCTCCGCGGGCGGGGTCAGGCGCGCGTGTGCTGGAGCCAGCGTGCGATGCCCTCGCGCAGCAGCGCCGTCTGCACCGGCAGCCCGTCGTCACGGGCGGGCAGCTCGACGAGGGGCGCCTTGAGGCCGGCGGCCCACCGCTCGGCGAGGGCGTAGGGGTGCACGGGGTCGCGCGGCGCCCCGATGACGAGCGAGCGGATGCCGCGGGCCTCCAGCTCGGCGAGCTCGGCGTCGTCGCGGAACGCGCGGTTGCGCGGGATCTCGACGAGGCGCATCGCCCGGCGTGCGGCGTCGGGGGCGATGAACTGCGTCAGCAGGCCGCGGCCGGCAGCGGGCGATGCCGCAACGACATGCTGGAAGATCGCCCGCTCGCGGAACTCGTCGGCGCCCGCAGGGCCGGCGTCGGCGAGGATCTGGCCGATGACCGGGAAGACGCGCAGGTGGTCGGGCAGTGACCGGTCGCTGAACGACGGCCGCACGAACACCGCGCGTTCGATGGGCAGGAGGTCGTCGAGCGCGATGCGGAGGGCGAGCGCGGCGCCGAGCGAGATGCCCACGATCGTCAGCGGAGCGGATGCCTCGGGCGAGGGCCCGCCCGCATCCTCGATCGCCTCCCGCACCGCTGCGGCGACCTCCACCGCGAGCCGGTCGAAGCCGAAGTCGGCCGGGTCGCCGACGCTGAGGAACCCGCCGTGCGCGCGGATGTCGGGGGCGACGATGAGCTCGTCGGCGCCGACCGCGGCGTGCACCGCGGGCGTGAACAGGTCGAGCGGCTGGCGTCGATCGGCGCCGAGGCCGTGCAGGAGAACGGTCGTCATCTGGGGGAACCTCCCGGCAGTGGGGAACGCGGGGGCTGTGCGCGGTCGTGCTGATGGTGCATCGTGCGACGGGGTTCGGGCATCACGTGCGTCGTCCGCCGAGCTCGGCGATGAGCTCGTCGGCCAGCCTCACGAGGATCGCGATCTGGTCGTCGTCGCGATCGACCCAACGGTACTCGGGCTCGTCGCGAATGGGAATGAAGTCGTCGTGCTGCTCCCACACCACGAGCGTGCGCTCGGCGCCGAGCACGTACTGCTGCCACCACACCTGGCGGAGATAGCCGCGGGGGATGCCGCGCCAGGCGCGGGAGGTGGTCTTGATCTCGCAGAGCTCGAGCACGCCGGTGGGCGTCACCCGCAGGCCGTCGGGCGTTGCGAGGTGGCGGCGCTCGAACTCGGCGTGGAAGAGCAGGCTCGACGGCTCGATGTCGTGCGTGCGGCGCGCCCACTCGGCGATGACGGGCTCGCGCTCCTTGCCGTGATCGGTGTACCGGCTGCCGCCGAACGAGCTGCCGTTGCGCTTCTCCCATGCCGCGGAGCGCACCGAGGCGAAGGAGGCGAGCTTCGCGGCATCCGTCGCGGTGATGCCGCGGGAGCGGGCCCGCAGCCAGGCGACCCGGTCGCTCGAATCGGCGACGACACGCGAATGGCATGGATGCCGCGGGCGCTCGTCGACCGCGACGGCCGTGGCCGCACCCTCGAGATCGAAGCGGGCGAACGACGGATGCCGCGGGCGCTCGTCGACCGCGACCGCCGTCGCCGCACCTTCGAGATCGAAGAGGGCGAAGGGGGTGTCGGGCACCCCTCGAGCGTACCCCTCCGGCCTGTCAGCGAGCCGAGGCGGCCGCGCGTGTGCGCGGTCGGTCAGCGCGCGGCGAGCGCGTCGATGCCCTCGGGTGAGAGCACGTGGTGGATCGCGAGCATGCTCGCTCCGAGCACCGCGGCGTTCTCGGCGGCGGCCGACTGCACGATCGCGAGGTGCTCGGTGGCGAGCGGCATCGAGCGGGTGTACACGACCTCGCGGACGCCGGCGATGAGGTGCTCGCCGGCCCTCGCCATCGAGCCGCCGATCGCGACGACCGAGGGGTTGACGAGGCTCACGCAGGCGGTCAGCACCTCGCCGATGTCGCGGCCGGCCTGTCGGACGGCCTGGATCGCGTCGATGTCGCCGCGCTTGACGAGTTCGACGACATCGTTGCTCGTGTTCGCCTCGATGCCCTGCTCGCGCAGTGCACGGGCGATCGCCGGGCCCGAGGCGAGGGCCTCGAGGCATCCGCGGTTGCCGCAGTGGCAGGGCACGTCGCTGCCGCGCGCGACCCGCACGTGGCCGATGTCGCCGGCGATGCCCTGGGCTCCGCGCTGCAGGAGCCCGCCCGAAATGATGCCCGAGCCGATGCCCGTCGCGACCTTCACGAACATGAGGTGCTCGACCTGCGGCCACGCGAGCGCGCGCTCGCCGAGCGCCATGATGTTCACGTCGTTGTCGACGAGCACGGGCACCTCGAGGTGCTGCTGCACCCAGCCGGGCACGTCGAATCGGTCCCATCCGGGCATGATCGGCGGATTGACCGGGCGCCCCGAGGAGTGCTCGACCGGGCCAGGCACGCCGATGCCGATCGCGGCGAGGTCGCGGCGTTCCCGGCCGAGGCCGTCGATGAGGGTGAGGCCCATCTCGACCATGCGGCCGAGCACGGCCTCCGGACCCTGCGCGATGTCGAGGTGCTCGCCCTGTTCGGCGAGCACGGTGCCGGTGAGGTCGGTGACGGCGACGGTCGCGTGGGAGGCACCGAGGTCGGCGGCGAGCACGATCCTCGCGGCGGGGTTCAGGGCGAACTGCGACGGCGGCCTGCCGCCGGTCGAGGCGGCGTCGGCCACCGGGGAGACGAGGCCGAGTTCCATGAGCTCGTCGACGCGAGCGGCGATGGTCGAGCGTGCGAGTCCGGTGCTCGCCGCGAGCGAGGCGCGGGTGCGCGGAGCACCGTCGCGGAGCAACTGGAAGAGTTCGCTCGCCCCCGAGGCGCCGAGTGCCGAGCCTCGGCTGATGTCGACCATGCACTGAGTAAAGCACACCACCTTCCCGTGTCGTTGAATCTCGAAGATGTAACGACTCCGGCAACTTTTGACGAAGGACTAGCAAAAGGTGTCGAGAGTGTGTCAGCATGACGACCATGACAACGGACGTCATCGCCCCAGCCCGCACGATACGTGCCGGCTTCGTCGGCGGCGGATTCATGGCCACTGTGCACTCCCGGGCCGCTCGCGCGGCCAGGGCCGAGCTCATGGGCGGTGCTTCCTCCTCCGCCGTGCGTGCTCGCGACGCGGCGCAGCGCCTCGGCTTCGCCACGGCCTTCGACTCGCTCGACGAGCTGCTCGCCGATCCCGACATCGACGTCGTGCACGTGTGCACGCCGAACACGACGCACGCGGCGATCGCGCACGCGGCGCTCGAGGCGGGCAAGCACGTGATCTGCGAGAAGCCCCTCGCGACCTCGGCGGCCGACGCCGCAGCGCTCGCCGCCCTCGCCGACGAGCGCGGTCTCGTGGCCGCGGTGCCCTTCGTCTACCGGTTCCACCCGATGGCCCGCGAGGCGCGGGCCCGCGTCGCCCGTGGTGAGACGGGGCGCCTGCTCAGCGTGCAGGGCGCGTACCTGCAGGACTGGCTCGCGGCTCCCCACGACGACGACTGGCGCGTCGACACGGCGCTCGGCGGCCCGTCGCGGGCATTCGCCGACATCGGCTCGCACCTCGTCGACCTGCTCGAGTTCGTCTCGGGCGAGCGCATCGTGCGCCTGAACGCCACGACGCGCACCGTCTACGACGCGCGTGCCAGGCACGACGACATCGCGACCGAAGACCTCGTCGCCGTCGTCGTCGAGCTGGCCTCGGGTGCCGTCGGAACGCTGCTCGTGTCGCAGGTCGCCCCCGGGCGCAAGAACGCCCTCTCGATCGAGCTCGCCGGCACCGAGGCGAGCGTGCGCTTCGAGCAGGAGCGCCCCGACACCCTGTGGCTCGGCCGCACCGACGCCTCCAGCATCATCGAACGGGACCCGGCGCGGCTCGACGGCGACGCTGCGCGGCTGTCGCTCGTGCCCGCGGGGCATCCGATGGGCTACCAGGACGCCTTCAACGCCTTCGTCGCCGACGCCTACGCGGCGATCGGCGGTGCGGCGCCCGAGGGGCTGCCGCGATTCGACGACGGGCTGCGCGCGGTGCGCGTGACCGAGGCCGTGCTCGCGAGCGCCGCGAGCGGCAACTGGGTGGAGGTGGCGGCATGACCGCGGAACAGCCGCAGGCACGAGCCGGCCGCGGCGCCGTGCTCGAGGGCGAGCCCGTGCTCGTGGCCACCGGGCTCGAGAAGTCGTTCTTCGGCGTCACCGTGCTGCGCGGGGTCGGGCTCACGCTCCACCCCGGCGAGGTGCACGGCCTCGTCGGCGAGAACGGCGCGGGCAAGTCGACGTTCATGAAGATCCTCGCCGGCGTCTACGAGCGCGACCGCGGCAGCATCACGCTCGGCGGATCCGAGGTGGCGTTCGGCCACCCCGTCGAGGCCGCGCGGGCGGGGCTCGCCACCGTCTTCCAGGAGTTCAACCTCCTGCCCGAGCGCACGGTCGCGCAGAACGTGTTCCTCGGCCGCGAGCCGAAGCGCCGCGGTCTCGTCGACCGGAAGGCGATGCTCGCCGAGACGCGCGCGCTGCTCGCCGACCTCGGCATCGACACGATCGAAGCGGATGCCCCGGTGCGCACGCTCACCGTCGCCGAGCAGCAGATCGTCGAGATCGTGAAGGCGCTCTCGGTCGACGCCCGCGTGATCCAGATGGACGAGCCGACGGCCGCCCTGGCCGACCACGAGGTCGAACTGCTCTACACGATCGTGCGCCGGCTCTCCGAGCGCGGCGTCGCGATCGTCTACGTGTCGCACCGGCTGAAGGAGATCTTCGACCTCTGCGACACCATCACCGTGCTGAAGGACGGCGCGCTCGTCTCGAGCGGCCCGGCCGCCGAGCTCGACACCGACGAACTCGTGCGCCGCATGGTCGGCCGCCCGATCTCGGCCTACTTCCCGGCTGCAGAGGAGGGCACGGTCGTGGGGGAGCCGCGACTCGAGCTCCGCGGCGCGGGCAACGCCTACGTCGACGGCGTCGACCTCGAACTCCGGGCCGGCGAGATCGTCGGCGTCGCGGGCCTGCAGGGCTCGGGCCGCACCGAGCTCGTCGAGGCGCTCTTCGGAATCGACCCGTTCACCCGTGGCGAGCTTCGCCTCGACGGCCGGCCCGTTCGAATGACCTCGGCGCGCCAGGCGGTGAAGGCGGGCGTCGCCCTCATCACCGAGGACCGCAAGGCCCAGGGCCTCGCCCTGAACCAGTCGGTCGGCGACAACGCCCTGCTCGTCATCCGCTCGGTGTTCGCGCGGCGCACGAAGGAGGCGCGCCGGGAGCTGCCGGGCGTGCTCTCCTCGCTCGAGGTGTCCTCCCGCGGCGTCGACCAGGAGGTGCAGTACCTCTCGGGCGGCAACCAGCAGAAGGTCGTGCTCGCGAAGTGGCTCGCCACGAAGCCGCGAGTCGTGCTGCTCGACGAGCCGACGCGGGGCATCGACGTCGGCGCGAAGGTCGCCGTCTACACGCTCATGCGACGGCTCGCGAAGGAAGGGGTCGCCATCCTCATGATCTCCTCGGAACTGCCGGAGGTCATCGGCATGTCGGACCGCATCGTCGTCATGCACGACGGTCGCGCGTCGGCCGAGCTGCCGGCGCGCAGCGACGAGGCCACGATCCTCTCCGCCGCGACCGGCACGCTCAAGGTCGGCGCCCCTGACGAGGAGGCCGGCCGATGAGCGCCGCCACCGTGACATCCGCTCGCCGCGGGCGCCGTCGCCGCCTCGATGCGAGCCTGATCGTCGGCATCGCGCTCGTGGGCGTCATCATCATCGGCGCGATCCTCGTCGCGAGCGTCGGGCGCAACTTCTTCAGCGCCGGCAACATCCGCGACATCCTCACCGGCATGAGCGTGCTCGGCTTCGTCGCGATCGGCCAGACGCTCGTGATCCTGTGCGCATCGCTCGACCTCTCGGTTCCCTACGTCATCAGCCTCTCGAGCCTCATCGCCGCCGACCTGATGGCGGGCAACCCGGCGAACATCCCGATCGCGGTGCTCGCGGTGCTCGTCGTCGCGGCCCTCATCGGCCTCGCCAACGGCCTGATCGTCACGAAGCTCAAGGTCAACGGCTTCATCGCGACGCTCGGCACCGGGCTGATCATCAAGGGCTACCTCGACACGAACTACAAGGGCACGAGCGGCCAGGTGCCGTGGGAGTTCCAGCTGATCGGCGCGACCGGCGTCGGGCCGGTGCCGGTGTCGACGCTCATCATGCTCGTGGTGGCCCTCGCGGGGGCGTTCTTCCTCGCCCGCACCCGCACCGGCAACCACATGTTCGCGGTCGGCGGCAACGAGCAGGTCGCGCGTCTCTCGGGCATCCGCACGGCGCGCCCCGTCATCGTCGCCCACGTGCTGTGCTCGATCACCGCGGCGCTCGCCGGGCTCCTGCTCGCGAGCCGGCTCGGCGTCGGCAGCCCCACGGTCGGCATCCAGGGCGGGTACGACCTGCTCTCGATCGCCGCGGTCGTGCTCGGCGGCACCCTGCTCATGGGCGGCCGCGGCTCGATCTGGGGCACCATCGGCGGCGTCGCGATCTTCGCGGTCGTCGACAACGTCATGAGCGTCATGCAGGTGAACCCGTTCCTGAAGGACGTCGTGCGCGGGGTCGTCATCGTCGCGGCGGTCGCCGTCTACACGAGCCGCTCGCTCGACCGCAGGAGGCCGCGCTTCGGCAGCGGGGCCGCGGCGCCCGGCAGGCCGGCCGACCGGAGCGCGCCGCCACCCGCCGTCGCGCACGAGAAGGAGGCATCGGCATGAGCGCCGTGACCACTGCGCAGCCCACGGCGGGCCAGCGGCTCGCCGGGTTCGCCCGCACGCTCGTGAGCCCCCGGGGCGCCGTCTTCCTGCTCCTCATCGTGCTGCTCGTCGCGATCACCCTGCTGAACCCGGCGTTCGCCGAGCCGTCGCAGTTCATCCGCTTCGTGCAGCGCGTCGCACCCGTCGCGATCGTCGCGATCGGCCAGTACTTCGTGATCGTCGGCGGCGAGTTCGACCTGTCGATGGGCTCCGTCGTCACCGCGCAGGTCGTGATCGCCGGCAACCTCATCGGCCAGGACGAGGCGAAGTCGCTGCCCGTGCTCGCATTCATGCTCGCGTTCGGCGCGTTCATCGGGCTCGTCAACGGCCTCATCGTCACCCTGCTCAAGGTGCCGAGCTTCATCGCCACACTCGGCATGATGCTGGCGCTGCTCGGCGCGACCCTCTACTGGACCGGCGGCGCCGCCACCGGCAACCCCGCCGACGGCTTCCGCGAGATCGGCCGGGGCGGCATCAGGGGCCTGCCCGTCATCGAGATCCTGCCGTGGTCGGTCGTCGTGCTGGTGGTCGTGCTCCTCATCGCGGTCTGGTTCGCCCGTCGCCCGTTCGGCCGTACGATCATCGCCCTCGGCGACAACCCGACGACCGCACGGTACTCCGGTGCGCGCAACTGGTGGGTCAAGACGTCGACCTTCGTGATCTCCTCGCTCTCGGCGACCGTCGCGGGCGTGCTGCTCGTCGGCTACGCCGGCGTGCACCCGAGTGTCGGTCGCGGCTACGAGTTCACCGCGATCACGGCGGTCGTGCTCGGCGGCGTCGTGCTCGGCGGCGGCCGAGGCTGGGTCGTCGCGGCGGCGGCGGGAGCCTTCGCCCTCGAGGCGCTCTTCACGCTGCTGAACTTCGCCGGGGTGCCCTCGACCTACCGCGACGCGGTGCAGGGCGCGATCATCATCATCGCTGTCGCATACGCCGCGACCACCGTGCGCGCCCGCCGCAAGGGCCGCGCCCTCGAGGCGCCGGTCGCACCGGCGCCCGACTCGCCGAGTCCGGCGACCCAGACCTCGCCGGCACCGGCGACCCAGACTTCGCCGGCACCGGCGGAGGAGCAGGATGCCGCGGCATCCGCTCGCCCTGCACCCATTCCCTCGACGCAGAGGGCTGACAACGAAACCAAGGGAGGTTCGTGATGCGACGCAGGTATGCAGTGGCATCCGCCATGGTCGGCGCTCTCGCGCTGATCGCACTGGCCGGATGTACCACCGATCCCAACGTGGCCGCGCCGTCGGATGACGCCGGAGCCACGGAGGAAGCGGTCGAGTGGTTCGACCAGGAGCTCTACGACAAGCAGTACGCCGAGCGGTCCGTCGTGCCCGAAGGGCCAGAGGGGCAGCCGTGGCTGCAGTACATCAACGCCGAGATGACCGACACGTCGGCGTTCGCGGGCACCGGGGCGAAGAAGGCGTGCTTCGCGAACGCCTCGATCTCGAACCCGTGGCGCCAGACGGGCTGGATCACGATGAACCAGCAGTTGCAGGTGCTGCAGGAGGCCGGCGTGATCAGCGAGATGGAGACCCGCGACGCGCAGGACTCCGATGACACGCAGATCGCCGACATCGACTACTTCATCAACGAGGGCAACTGCGACATCTTCATCATCTCGCCGAACTCCACGGCGGCCATGACCCCGGCCGTCGAGCGTGCGTGCGACACCGGAAAGCCCGTCGTGGTCTTCGACCGCGGCGTGCAGACCGACTGCCCCGTCACGTTCATCCACCCCATCGGCGGATTCGCGTGGGGCATCGACACGGCCGAGTTCCTGATCGAGGAGCTCGAACCGGGCTCGAAGGTCGTCGCCCTCCGGATCCTCCCGGGCGTCGACGTGCTCGAACAGCGCTGGGCCGCGGCCGAGAAGCTCTTCTCGGAGAACGACATCGAGGCGGTCGACTACTTCACGGGAGCCGACCCCGCCGAGATCAAGAAGATCATCTCCGACGAGCTCGCCAAGGGCGATGTCGACGGCATCTGGATGGACGCCGGCGACGGCGCCGTCGCCGCCATCGAGGCGTTCGAGGACGCCGGCGTCGACTACCCCGTGATGACGGGCGAAGACGAGATGAGCTTCCTGCGCAAGTGGAAGGAGACGGGGCTCACGGGTCTTGCACCGGTGTACTCCAACTTCCAGTGGCGCACGCCGCTGCTCGCCGCGCAGAAGATCTTCGCGGGCGAGGAGATCCCGAAGGAGTGGGTGCTGCCGCAGTCGCCGATCACCGCTGAAGAGGTCGACCAGTACCTTGAGGCGAACGACGGCATGCCCGACGGCCACTACGCCAAGTTCGGCGGCGAGGACCTGCCGGGCTACCCGCAGATCTGGCAGGAGCGCGTGATCCCGTAAGGGTGAGCGAATGACCGCCTAATCTGGTCGGGGGGGGGGGGGGGGCCCCGCCCCCCCCCCCCCCCCCCGCACCCCC
>NZ_JBHURI010000024.1:0-50544 GCF_042673425.1 Agromyces sp. NPDC056965
AACGCCCGGACACATTCCGAACCCGGAAGCTAAGACTCGCAGCGCCGATGGTACTGCAGGGGGGACCCTGTGGGAGAGTAGGACACCGCCGGACAAACATTGAGGAGAGAGGCCACCCGAAGACGGGTGGCCTTTCTTCGTTAACGGGGTACTTCACAAGGTGCCCCATTACGGTTGAGTTCCATGAGGACTCCACACACGACGGGACTATCGTGAGCGACTCACAGCACGGCTCGGCAGACCAGGGGCGACCTGAGCGACGCGAACAGCGCAGCGGCGGCGGCAATGGAGCCGGCCGACCGACGGGTGCGCGCTCCGGTTCCGGCGCTCGAGATGGCGCCCCGGCGAAGAAGCCCTACGGTGACCGCGACAACCGCAAGCCGTATGGCGACCGTGACGCGAAGAAGCCGTATGGCGACCGTGACAACCGCAAGCCGTATGGCGATCGTGACGCGAAGAAGCCGTATGGCGATCGTGACGCGAAGAAGCCGTATGGTGACCGCGACAACCGGAAGCCCTATGGCGATCGTGATGCGAAGCCGTATGGTGACCGTGGCGCGTCCAAGCCCTATGGTGACCGCGACAACCGCAAGCCCTACGGGGACCGCGACGCGAAGAAGCCGTACGGCGATCGTGACGCGAAGAAGCCCTACGGCGACCGCGACAACCGCAAGCCGTATGGCGACCGCGACGCGAAGAAGCCCTACGGCGACCGGAAACCCTATGGCGATCGTGATGCGAAGCCGTATGGTGACCGTGGTGCGTCCAAGCCCTATGGCGACCGCGACAACCGCAAGCCTTACGGGGACCGCGATGCGAAGAAGCCGTATGGCGACCGCGACAACCGGAAGCCCTACGGCGACCGTGACGCGAAGAAGCCCTACGGCGACCGTGACGCGAAGAAGCCCTACGGCGACCGCGACAACCGCAAGCCCTACGGGGACCGCGATGCGAAGAAGCCGTATGGCGACCGCGACAACCGCAAGCCCTACGGGGACCGCGATGCGAAGAAGCCGTATGGCGACCGCGACAACCGCAAGCCCTACGGGGACCGCGACGCGAAGAAGCCCTATGGTGACCGCGACAACCGCAAGCCGTACACCGGTCGCGACGATCAGCGCGACGCTCCTCCCCGCGAGGTCCATGGCGCGCCCGAACTGCAGGTGCGTCCGCGTCACGACGACCCGTTCATCCCCGAATCGATCGAGGCGCGCGACCTCGACAAGGGCGCTCGCGCCGAGCTGAAGACGCTGAGCAAGGAGAACGCCGACTGGGTCGCACGACACCTGGTCGCGGCATCCGAACTGCTCGACGACGATCCCGAGCTCGCCCACCAGCACGCCCTCTCGGCAGGGCGCCGCGCCGGCCGCATCGCGGTCGTGCGCGAGACGCTCGCGATCACCGCGTACGCGACCGGCGACTTCGCACTCGCGCTCCGCGAGCTGCGCACCTACCGCCGCATCTCCGGCAGCAACGACCAGCTTCCGCTCATGGTCGACAGCGAGCGTGGAGTCGGTCGACCCGACCGAGCCCTCGAGGTCGGTCGTGCGGTCGATCGCTCGACGCTTCCGGCAGCGGTGCAGGTCGGGCTCGCCATCGCGATGTCGGGCGCCCGACTCGACCTCGGCCAGCCCGAGATCGCCCTCGCCGAGCTCGAGATTCCGCAGCTCGATCCCGACCGTGCCTTCTCGTACAGCCCGGCACTCTTCTCGGCCTACGCCGAGGTGCTCGAAGAGCTGGGACGCGCCGACGAGGCCGCGAAGTGGCGTGCACGCGCCGACCGCGCGGAAGCGGTGCTCGGCGGCCCGGCCGAAGCGGAGTCGATCGAGATCTTCGAGGTGGAGCTCGAGGAGTTCGCCGACGAGGTCGACGAGACCGATGCGCCCGTCGAGACCGAGGCGGCGGAGTCCGTCGACGTCGTCGAGACCGAGACCGAGACCGAGACCGAGACCGCGGATGCCGCGGCGCACGACGACGATGACGCCACTGAAGCCGCGGTCGAGGACGTCCTCGACGGCGACCCTCGCGACGTGCTCGAAGACGACGTGCGCGAGGTGCTCGCCGCGATCGAGGCCGACGAGAGCGAGGGCACGTCCGGTGGGACTGTTCCGCGCGAAGACTGAGCACGCGACGCCGCTCGACGGCGTCGACGCCGTGCTCGCCGACCTCGACGGCGTCGTCTACGCCGGCGCCCACGCGATTCCGCGCGCGGTCGAGAGCCTGAACCTCGCCAAGCGCGACCGGGCCGTCGGGTACATCACGAACAACGCGTCGCGCAGCGATGCATCCGTCGCCGATCACCTGGCCGAACTCGGCCTCGAGGTCGTACCGGCCGATGTCGTGACGTCGCCGCAAGCGGCGATGTCCCTGCTCGCCGAGCAGGTGGCACCCGGCGCGCTCGTGTTCGTCGTCGGCGGCGAGGGCATCACGACCGAGCTCGAGCGGCGCGGTTACCGCATCACGCGGTCGGCCGACGATGCGCCCGATGCCGTCGTGCAGGGCTTCACGCCCGAGATCGGATGGCGCGAGCTCGCCGAGGCCTCCTTCGCACTGACCGCGGGCGCGGGCCCCGATGCCGCATCTCCGGTGATCCCGTGGATCGCGACGAACATGGACTGGACGATCCCCGTCGCACGCGGCATCGCGCCGGGCAACGGCACGCTCGTCTCCGCCGTGCACACGGCCGTCGGCCGTTTCCCGCTCGTCGCGGGCAAGCCAGAGACACCGATCTTCGACGAGGCCCGCCGCCGGTTCGGCGCCGAGCGGCCGCTCATGGTCGGCGACCGGCTGGACACCGACATCCTGGGTGCTCGACGCGCCGGAATGCTGAGCGCGCTCGTGCTCACCGGCATCGACCAGGCGAAGCAGGTGCTCGCGGCGCCTGAATCGAGCCGGCCCGACTTCATCCTCGCAGACCTCGACGGCCTCCACGCCCCGTATCCGGTGACCGAGCAGGCACGTGGCGGCGTCACCCGCGTGGGCACGGCTCGAGTGCGCCTCTCGGGCAACCGGGTGGAGATCGTCGACGACGGAGACGATCGACTCGACCTGCTCCGTGCTGCCTGCGCCGCGATCTGGGGCTCGGGCATGGGCATCCACGTGCTCGACGTCCCGGCTCGGCTCTACAGCTGATCGGTCGGTCGTCGGCCGGTCGTCGGCGGCTCGGGGTAGCGTTGACTCGTGAGCACTGAACCCGATCGATCAGGAGCGGCCGAGATGATCCCGCGCGCGTCCGATGCGACGTCGTCGTCGGTGTCGGCCGTGCTCGCCGAGGTGGAGTCGCGACCGCTCGCCGAACGTGCAGAGGCGTACCAGGCCCTCGCCGGCGAGTTGCGCACGCAGCTCGAGCAGTCCGACCCGTCGCTGCGCACCTGACGCATGGCCGAACAACGACTCGATGCGGCCCTCGCGGCCCGCGGACTCGCTCGCTCGCGCACCCATGCCGCGACGCTCATCGCCGCGGGAGTGGTGACGGTCGACGGCCGCCCCGTCGTCAAGGCCGCCGCGAAGGTCGGCGATGACGCGGTGCTCGAGGTCGCGGCATCCGATCACTACGTGAGTCGCGCGGCGCACAAGCTGATCGCGGGCCTCGACGGCTTCGGCGTCGAGGTCGCCGGCCGAGTCGCCCTCGACGCCGGCGCCTCGACCGGCGGGTTCAGCCAGGTGCTCCTCGAGCGCGGCGCCCGGCAGGTGCTCGCCGTCGATGTCGGGCACGGTCAGCTCGCGCCCGAACTCGCCGAAGCATCGGGCCTCGTGCTCGTCGAAGGCTGCAATGTGCGCCACCTCGATGCGGCCCTCCTCGCAGAACTCACGGGGGTCGCCGAGCAGCCGTCGCTCGTCGTCGCCGATCTCTCCTTCATCTCGCTCACCGTGGTGCTGCCTGCGCTCCGCGCGAGCGCGACGGATGACGCGGACTTCGTGCTGCTCGTCAAGCCGCAGTTCGAGGTCGGCCGCGGCGGAGTGCGCGAGGGCGTCGTGCGCGACGCAGGGCTCCGCTCCGAGGCCGTTTCGAACGTGTTGTGGGCGGCCTTCGACGCGGGGCTCGGCACCGCCGGCATCCTGTCCTCCCCAATCGCCGGAAGCCACGGAAACCTCGAATACCTCGTGCACCTGAGCGCCGTGCGCGGTGCGAATCCGACAGAATGGTCAGGTCGGATCGACGAACTGACAGGGAGGGCGAAGGCGTGAGCGACGCACGGCGCTTCCTGGTGGTCTCCCACACGGGTCGGCAGTCCGCCCTCGAGGCGACGAGCGAGGTCTGCGCGCAGCTGCTCGCCGCCGGTGCGGTGCCGGTCATCGCGGCCGAGCACTGGGACGAGGTGCACGACTTCGTGCCCGAGCTCAACGGCTCGGTCGAGCGGTTCGAAGAGACCGACCCCACCGGCATCGAGCTCGTCATCGTGCTGGGCGGCGACGGCACGATCCTCCGGGCCGCCGAGATCATGCGCGACTACCCGGTGCCGCTGCTCGGCGTGAACCTCGGCCATGTCGGCTTCCTCGCCGAGAGCGAGCGAGACGACCTCGGCTACACGATCGGCCGTGCACTGGCGCGCGACTACACCGTCGAGGAGCGCATGACCCTCTCGGTGCGCGCGAAGGTCGGCGAGGGCGTCGTCTACGAGAGCTGGGCGCTCAACGAAGTCACCGTCGAGAAGGCCGAACGCGAGCGCATGCTCGAGGTCGTCATCGAGGTCGATCGGCGCCCGCTGTCGTCATTCGGCTGCGACGGCGTCGTGATGTCGACCCCGACCGGCTCGACGGCCTACTCGTTCTCCGCCGGCGGCCCCGTCGTCTGGCCGAGCCTCGAAGCCCTGCTGCTCGTGCCGCTCAGCGCCCACGCGCTCTTCGCCCGCCCGCTCGTGGTCGGCCCCGAATCGTCGCTCGCCGTCGAGATCCTGCAGCGCACCGAGGCATCCGCGGTCATCTGGTGCGACGGTCGGCGCACCTTCGATCTTCCGCCCGGTGCGCGCGTGATCGTGCGCAAGTCGCCCGTGCCCGTGCGCCTCGCACGACTGCACGAAGCGCCGTTCACCGATCGGCTCGTCAACAAGTTCCAGCTCCCGGTCACGGGGTGGAGGGGGCCGGTCGGGCGTGAATGAGGCAGAGAGTGATCGAGGGCTGCAGTGATTGAGGTCTGCGTTGATTGAGGAACTCGGTATCCGCGACCTCGGCGTCATCGCCGAGGCGACGCTTCCGCTCGGGGCCGGATTCACGGCCGTGACCGGCGAGACCGGCGCGGGCAAGACGATGGTGGTGACCGCACTCGGGCTGCTGCTCGGTTCGCGCTCCGACGCCGGCGCCGTGCGAGCCGGCGCCAAGCAGGCGTGGGTCGAGGGCCGCTGGCTCGTGCCCGACGACGGCATCGTCGCCGAACGCGTCGCCGAGACCGGCGGTGAGATCGAAGCGGGCGAATTGCTGCTCGGCCGCTCCGTCTCGGCTGAAGGGCGGAGCCGCGCGGTCGTCGGCGGCCGGAGCGCTCCGGTCGGAGTGCTCTCCGAGCTCGGCGACGAACTCGTCGTGGTGCACGGCCAGGCCGACCAGCAGCGACTCCGTTCGACGGTTGCGCAGCGCGAGGCGCTCGATCGCTTCGCCGGGTCGAAGCTGCAGGCCGTGCTCGACGAGTACCGCATCGCGTTCAACGCGTGGCGAACGGATGCCGCGGAGCTCGAGCGGCTGCGAGCCGATCACGAGTCCCGCATGCGCGAGGCCGAGGAGCTTCGGGCCGCCCTCGACGAGGTCGAAGCCGCTGATCCGCAGCCCGGCGAAGACGTCGACTTGCAAGAGCGCGCCGACCGGCTCTCGAATCTCGAGGAGCTGCGACTCGCCGCCGCGCAGGCTCGTGCGCTGATCTCGGCCGAAGACGTCGTCGACGACGTTCCCGACGCCGTCGCGCTCGTCGACGGCGCGCGCCGGCAGCTCGAGCGCGTCGCCGAACACGACGCAGCACTGCAGCCCATCGGCGAGATGCTGACGAACGCGGGCTTCCTGCTCGCCGATGCCGCCGCCGAGCTGTCGGGCTACCTCGCCGGACTCGACGCCGACGGCGCGCGCGAGCTCGAGATCGTGCAGGAGCGTCGAGCAGTGCTCAGCGGCCTCGTTCGGCGCCACGGCGGCGGCCTCGACGACGTGCTGGAGTTCCGCCGTACCGGCGGCCTCCGACTCGTCGAACTCGACAGCGACGACGAGCGCATCGAAGGGCTCGAGGCATCCGTCGCCGAGCTCGAAGCCGAGGTCGACCGGCTCGCCGGTTCGCTCACCGAACTGCGCACCGACGCGGCCGGCCGACTCGCCACGGCCGTGACGACCGAACTCGCGGCGCTCGCGATGCCCGACGCGCAGCTCGCGGTCGTGATCGAGCCCGCCGCGGAAGCGACTGCGCACGGCCGCGACGCCGTGTCGATCCTGCTGCGGCCGCACCCCGGGGCCGAGCCGCGGCCGGTCTCGCGCGGAGCCTCCGGCGGCGAGCTGTCGCGGGTCATGCTCGCGATCGAGGTCGTCATCGCGGGCAGCGATCCGGTGCCCACCTTCGTGTTCGACGAGGTCGACGCCGGCGTCGGCGGCGCCGCGGCGATCGAGATCGGGCGACGGCTGGCACGCCTCGCCGAACGCTCGCAGGTCATCGTCGTCACCCACCTCGCGCAGGTCGCCGCGTTCGCGACGAACCACCTGAGCGTGGTCAAGGGCACCGATGGGCAGGTCACCTCGTCGAGCGTTCGCCAGCTGGCCGGAGCCGACCGCGAGGCCGAGATGGCGCGCCTGCTGTCGGGGCTGGCCGACTCGCAGAGCGGACTCGCGCACGCGAGGGAACTGTTGGAGATCGCCGCCGATCGCGCGGCGTGACACGCGATCGACGATCGTGAACGAACGGGATCGAGTGGATCCCGAGAAAAAGATGGGGGAGCGCGTGGGGCATGTCGGGTCGAACGATCAGGAACGTGAGTTAGGCTATAAGCCCGTGGTGGATGAACGCGGAACAGCTCGTGCGAGCACAGACAATCAGAACGACACGACCAAGCACATCTTCGTGACCGGTGGTGTCGTTTCTTCGTTGGGCAAGGGACTCACGGCGGCGAGTCTCGGCAATCTCCTGACTGCCAGGGGCCTCAGAGTCGTCATGCAGAAGCTCGATCCGTATCTCAACGTGGATCCGGGCACGATGAACCCCTTCCAGCACGGCGAGGTCTTCGTGACCGACGACGGTGCTGAGACCGACCTCGACATCGGTCACTACGAGCGGTTCCTCGACATCAACCTGAGCCAGGCGGCGAACGTCACCACCGGCCAGATCTACTCGACGGTCATCGCCAAGGAGCGCCGCGGCGAGTACCTCGGCGACACGGTGCAGGTCATCCCGCACATCACCGACGAGATCAAGCGGCGCATGCGGCTGCAGGCCTCGGAGTCGCCGAAGCCCGACGTCATCATCACCGAGATCGGCGGCACGGTCGGCGACATCGAATCGCAGCCGTTCATCGAGTCGGCTCGCCAGGTGCGTCACGAGCTCGGCCGCAAGAACGTCTTCTTCGTGCACGTCTCGCTCGTGCCGTTCATGGGCGCATCAGGCGAGCAGAAGACGAAGCCCACCCAGCACTCGGTCGCGGCGCTGCGCTCCATCGGCATCCAGCCCGACGCGCTCGTGCTGCGCAGCGACCGGCCCGTCACGGAGTCGAACAAGCGCAAGATCGCGCTCATGTGCGACGTCGACGAGCAGGCCGTCGTGAACGCGGTCGACGTGCCGTCGATCTACGACATCCCGACGATGCTGCACGACCAGGGGCTCGACGCCTACATCATCGACACCCTCGGCCTCGGCGAGAAGGCGGCAGACGTCGACTGGTCGGGCTGGAGCGGTCTGCTCGACGTCGTGCACGACCCCAAGCACGAGGTCACGATCGGCCTCGTCGGCAAGTACATCGACCTGCCCGACGCCTACCTCTCGGTCACCGAGGCACTCCGTGCCGGAGGGTTCGCGAACGACGCCAAGGTCAACATCGAGTGGATCCCGTCCGACGAGTGCCAGACGCCCGAGGGTGCGCAGAAGCACCTGGCCCACCTCGACGGCATCTGCGTGCCGGGCGGCTTCGGCGTTCGCGGCATCGAGGGCAAGCTCGGCGCTCTGCTCTTCGCGCGTGAGAACGGCATTCCGGTGCTCGGCCTCTGCCTCGGCCTGCAGTGCATGGTCATCGAGTACTCGCGCAACGTCGCCGGCCTGCCCGGCGCCTCGTCGAGCGAGTTCGACCCCGACACGCAGTACCCGGTCATCGCGACGATGGAGGAGCAGGTCGAGATCATCGCCGGTGGCGACCTCGGCGGCACTATGCGTCTCGGCCTCTACCCGGCGAAGCTCGCCGAGGGCTCGATCGCGGCGGAGCTCTACGGCTCGACCGAGGTCTCCGAGCGCCACCGTCACCGCTACGAGGTCAACAACGCCTACCGCGACCGCATCGCCGAGGCCGGCCTCTCGTTCTCGGGCATGTCGCCCGACCGGCACCTCGTCGAGTTCGTCGAGCTGCCGCGCGAGGTGCACCCGTTCTACGTCGGCACGCAGGCTCACCCCGAGCTGCGCAGCCGCCCGAACGACGCGCACCCGCTGTTCCGCGGCCTCGTCGGTGCCGCGCTCGAGCGCCAGCAGGCGAGTCTGCTCTTCGACGACGTCAGCAATGGCTGATTCCCGCGACGCGTTCATCGGCGGGCGGCGTGAGCCGCTCGCCGATGAACGGGTCGAGGTGCCCGTCGTCTCGAGCGAACGGGTCTTCGAGGGCCGCGTGTGGGACATCCGTCGCGACGCGTTCGACTTCGGCGGCGAGACCATCGTGCGCGAGTACATGGACCACACCGGCGCCGTCGGCGTGCTCGCGATCGACGACCACGATCGCGTGCTGCTGATCAAGCAGTACCGCCACCCCGTGCGCATGCGCGACTGGGAGATCCCCGCCGGGCTCCTCGACATCGACGGCGAGCCGCCCCTGGCCGCTGCGAAGCGGGAGCTCGCAGAAGAGGCCGACCTCGAGGCATCCGATTGGGCGGTGCTCAGCGACTTCGCGACCTCGCCCGGCGGGAGCGACGAGCTCATCCGGGTCTACCTGGCCCGCGGTCTGTCCGCGACGGCCGAGGCGTTCGCCCGCGAGGGTGAAGAGGCCGACATGGAGACCCGCTGGGTGCCGCTCGACGAGTGCGTCGACGCGGTGCTCGATCGGCGCATCCACAACGCCCCGCTGGCGATCGCGGTGCTCGCGGCTTCGGCCGCTCGCGCACGCGGCTGGTCGAGCCTCGGTGCGGCGGATGCCGCGTGGCCGGGCAACGCCATCGGTCGCACGGAGCCCCCGGGCCGATGACCAGGACCCCCGTCGACGACTACCTGCGGCATCTCGCCGTGGAGCGGGGGCTCGCGCAGAACACGATCTCGTCGTATCGACGCGACCTGGCGATCTACGACGACTGGCTCGCGTCCCACGGCATCGCCGGGCCGACGACGGCGACCGAGCAGGACCTCGGCGACTTCGTGCGGTTCCTCGGAGCCGACCGCGTGCCGCAGCTCGCGACCTCGTCGATCGCCCGAGTGCTGTCGGCTGTGCGCGGCCTGCACCGGTTCCTGGCCGAGGAGGGGCTCGTGGCGGCCGACGTCTCGCGTGAGCTGCGCCCACCGAAGCTGCCGATGCGGCTGCCCAAGGCGATCCCGGTCGACGATGTCGAGGCGCTCATCGCGGCCGCCGGCGGCGAGGAGCCGACCGACCTGCGCGACACCGCACTACTCGAGGTGCTTTACGCGACCGGCGCGCGCGTCTCCGAGGCGGTGTCGCTGAACGTCGACGACCTCGTCGACCAGGAGGTCGTGCGGCTCTTCGGCAAGGGCGGCAAGCAGCGCATCGTGCCGCTCGGCAGCTACGCCCGCAGGGCCGTCGACGCCTACCTCGTGCGCGCCCGCCCGCTGCTCTCCGCTCGCGGCACGGCGACGCCCGCGCTCTTCCTCGGCGTGCGCGGCAAGCGGATGTCGCGGCAGGCCGCCTGGGAGGCGATCCGCGATGCCGCCGAGACGGCGGGGCTCGCGGCATCCGTCTCGCCGCACACCCTGCGGCACTCGTTCGCGACCCATCTGCTCGAGGGCGGCGCCGACGTGCGCGTCGTGCAGGAGCTCCTCGGCCACTCCTCGGTCGCCACCACGCAGATCTACACGCTCGTCACAGCGGACACACTCCGGGAGATGTACACAGCAGCCCACCCGCGTGCTCGCTAGAATCGACCAAGCACCCGCCCGGCCCCAGGAGAGAAGACGACACGTGACGCACCAGACGAACCACTCAGCGGACGGAATCGCAACGCCGCCAGAGCTCGGTCCCACTGGTCGTCCCTATCGCGAATTCCCCGAGCCCGCCCCGCTCTCCTCGCACGGCCCCGCCCGCATCATCGCCCTCTGCAACCAGAAGGGCGGCGTCGGCAAGACGACCACCACGATCAACCTCGGGGCGACGCTCGCCGAGTACGGCCGCCGGGTGCTCGCGATCGACTTCGACCCGCAGGGCGCGCTCTCGGCGGGCCTCGGCGTGCCGACGCACGACGTGCCGACGATCTACGACCTGCTGCTCTCGCGCACGCTCGACCCGGCCGACGTGATCCAGAAGACGAGCGTCGACGGACTCGACGTGATCCCCGCGAACATCGACCTCTCGGCCGCAGAGGTGCACCTCGTCACCGAGGTCGCCCGCGAGCAGATCCTCGCGAGCGTGCTGCGCCGCGTCTCGGCCGACTACGACGTCATCCTCATCGACTGCCAGCCGTCGCTCGGCCTGCTCACCGTGAACGCGCTCACGGCCAGCCACGGCGTCGTCATCCCGCTCGAGTGCGAGTATTTCGCGCTGCGCGGCGTGGCGCTGCTCATCGAGACGATCGACAAGGTGCGCGACCGCCTGAACCCGGCGATCCAGCTCGACGGCATCCTCGCGACGATGTACGACTCGCGCACGCTGCACTCGCGCGAGGTGCTCGAGCGCGTCGTCGACGCGTTCGGCGACGAGGTGCTCGAGACCGTCATCACCCGTACGGTGAAGTTCCCCGACGCGAGCGTCGCGGGCACGCCGATCACCGAGTTCGCACCCGAGCACCAGGCGTCGCGGGCCTACCGCCAGCTCGCCAGGGAGCTGGTCTTCCGTGGCGCGGTCGCCTGAGGCGGCTTCGGCCCCCGAACAGCACGCGTCCGACGCGACGGTGTCGGCCGGAGCGGATCACGCGCACGCGCGGTCGGATGACTCGGCGACGGCGCTGTCGGCCGGCATCGAGACCGGCGAGGCCGTCGAGCCTGTCGAGGCAGCGCCTGACGCACCCGCTGCCGACGACAGCGGTTTCCGCGTCGCGCTCACGAACTTCGAGGGCCCCTTCGACCTGCTGCTCTCGCTCATCACGAAGCACGAACTCGACATCACCGAGGTCTCGCTGTCGGCGGTCACCGACGAGTTCATCTCGTATCTGCGGGGTCTCGACTCCGAAGAGGAGCTCGACCGGGCCTCGGAGTTCCTCGTCGTCGCGGCGACGCTGCTCGACCTGAAGGTGGCGGGCCTGCTTCCGCAGGGCGAGCTCGTCGACGCCGAAGACGTGGCCCTGCTCGAGGCCCGCGACCTGCTCTTCGCGCGCCTGCTGCAGTACCGCGCCTTCAAGGAGGCGGCGCGCTGGTTCTCGGGCAACATCGAGCGCGAATCACTGCGGCACGCGCGAAACGTGCGCCTTGAAGAGAAGTTCCGCCAGCGCGCACCCGAACTGCTCTGGACCCTGTCAGCCGAGGACTTCGCCGCCCTCGCGACCCTGGCGCTGACACCGCGCGAGATTCCGGTCGTCGGCCTCGACCACCTGCACGCACCGCTCGTCTCGATCCGAGAGCAGGCCGCGCACGTCGTCGCCGTGCTCCGCCGCGGCGACCCCGTGACCTTCCGCCAATTGATCGCCGGCGTCGGCCAGTCGGGAGTCGTCGTGGCGCGCTTCCTCGCCGTGCTCGAGCTCTACCGCCATGCGGCGATCGGCTTCGAGCAGCTCGAGCCGCTCGGCGAGCTGACGCTGCGATGGTCGGCCGAGAACTGGTCGGACGAGAACCTCGAGAGCCTGGGGGCTGACTATGACGAATGAGACGGATGTCGCGGCGACGGACGTGCCCGACGAGCAGGTCTTCGACGCGGTGAACGAGCCCGCCGACGAGAACGGCGCCGTTTCGGCGAACGAAACCGACGCAGGCGGCCCCGAGCTCTCGATCGTGACCCCGCTCGACGTGCCGGGCCAGCCCCGCCTCGACCTCGACCGCGCCCTCGAGGCGATCCTCTTCATCGCCGACGAGCCGCAGAGCGTCGTCTCGCTCGCGGCAGCCGTCGCGCGCCCGGTCGCCGAGGTGCGCGCTGCCATCGCGCGGCTCCGTGCCGACTACGACGGCGCCGGCCCGTCGGGCGAACCGAGAACGGATGTCGCGGGGGAGCCCGAGCCGCGAAGCATCCGTCGAGGGTTCGAACTCCGCGAGGTCGGTGGCGGCTGGCGCTTCTACGTGCGTGCCGAGTACGACACGCTCGTCGCCGACTTCGTGCTCACGCAGTCGTCGACCCGGCTCTCGCAGGCGGCCCTCGAGACGCTGTCGGTGATCGCCTACAAGCAGCCGATCTCACGCTCGCAGGTCGCATCGATCCGCGCGGTGAACGTCGACTCGGTCGTGCGCACGCTGCTCGGGCGCGGCCTCGTCACCGAGGTCGACACCGACCCCGAGACCGGCGCGATCCTCTACGGCACGACCGAGCTGCTGCTCACGAACCTCGGCATCAACTCGCTCGACGAGCTGCCCCACATCTCGCCGTTGCTCGACGACGGCCAGGAAGGATTCGACTTTGACTGACGCAACCGGCTGGGGCGGCGAACCCGCCCCTGAGGGCGTACGACTGCAGAAGGTGCTCGCAGCTGCGGGTGTCGCGAGCCGACGGGTCTCGGAGCAGTACATCGCCGAGGGCCGCGTGGAGGTGAACGGCGAGGTCGTCACCGAGCTCGGCCGTCGCATCGATCCCGAGACCGACCTCGTGGCCGTCGACGGCGTCGCCGTGCAGCTCGACCCCGCGAAGCGGTACTACATGCTCAACAAGCCGCGCGGCGTCGTCTCGTCGATGCGCGACGAGCAGGGCCGACCCGACCTCACGCGCTTCACCGACGACCTCGAGGAGCGGGTGTTCAACGTCGGCCGCCTCGACGCCGAGACGAGCGGACTGCTGCTGCTCACGAACGACGGCGACCTCGCGCACGTGCTCGCGCACCCGTCGTTCGGCGTCTCGAAGACGTACATCGCGAAGGTCACCGGTCGGGTCACGCCGCAGGTCATCCAGCAGCTGAAGAACGGCATCGAACTCGAAGACGGCCCGATCAAGGCCGACAAGGCCCGAATCCTGCAGCAGCAGGGCGACGACCGGCACTCGATGGTCGAGCTCACGCTCCACTCGGGTCGCAACCGCATCGTTCGCCGCATGCTCGACGCCGTGGGGCATCCGGTCGTCGACCTCGTGCGTCGCAGCTTCGGCCCGCTCAACCTCGGTACCCTCCGATCGGGTCAGATGCGCGAATTGACGAAGGTGGAGCGGGGCCAGCTGCTCACCATCTCCCGCGCCGCGGACGCCGGCCGGGAGCACCGCGCCGATCCGAACGAAGGTGAGTCGTGACCGAATCGCGTCTGACCGGCCCGGTTCGCGTGGTCGGGGTGGGCCTGCTGGGCGCGAGCATCGGCCTCGGACTGCGCGCCAAGGGCGTCGACGTCATCCTCGCCGACGCCTCGCCGACGCATCTCGCGATCGCGGTCGACTACGGAGCCGGTCGCGCGGCCGCAGCCGGCGACCGCCCGCAGCTCATCGTGGTGTGCGTGCCGCCCGATGTCACGGCCGATGTCGTGGCCGCCGAGCTCGAGGAGTTCCCCGAGGCGATCGTCACGGACGTCGCGAGCGTCAAGCTCGCCGTCTACGAGAACCTGAAGGCGCGTGGCGCCGACCTCTCACGCTACATCGGCACCCACCCCATGGCGGGGCGGGAGCGCGGCGGACCCATGTCGGGCCGCGCCGACCTCTTCGTCGGGCGCCCGTGGGTCGTCGCCGCGCACGGCGGCATCTCGTACCAGGACGGGTCGGCGATCGACGACCTCATCCTCGACCTCGGCGCGACGCTCGTCGAGCTCACGCCCGAGCAGCACGATGCCGCCGTCGCGCTCGTCTCCCACGTGCCGCAGGTCGTCTCGAGCCTCATGGCGCGGCGCCTCATCGATGCACCGCACGCCTCGGTCAACCTCGCCGGGCAAGGGCTCCGCGACGTCACGCGCGTGGCCGCGAGCGACCCCGAGCTCTGGGTGCAGATCCTCGGGCAGAACTCCGAACCCGTCGCCGAGATCCTGCGCGGCTACCGCGACGACCTCGACCGCTTCATCGACGCGCTCGACAACATGGATGCCCCGGGCGCGCGGCGCCGCGTCGCCGAGGAGCTCTTCGGCGGCAACACCGGTGTCGAGCGGCTGCCCGGCAAGCACGGCGTCGATCGCCGCTACTCGAGCCTCATCGTCATGATCGACGACCGGCCCGGCCAGCTCGCCCGTCTCTTCAACGACGTCGGCGAGGCCGGCGCCAACATCGAGGACCTGCGGCTCGAGCACTCGCCCGGCGCGCAGATCGGTCTCGCCGAGATCTCGGTGCTCCCCGAGGTGCAGCAGCACCTCACCGATGAGCTGGCCGCACGCGGCTGGCGGATTGCAGGTTGAACGTGTCACCCGTCATTCCGTTCGTCGTGGCCGTCGACGGCCCGGCCGGCAGCGGCAAGTCGAGCGTCTCGAAGGAGGTCGCACGCCGACTCGACTTCGGCTTCCTCGACACGGGCGCCGCCTATCGTGCGCTGGCATGGCACGCCGAGGCATCCGGGGTCGACACCGACGACGCGGCATCCGTCGTCTCGTGCCTCGATTCGTTCGACTACCGCATCGGCACCGACCCGACCGGCTACTCCGTGCACGTCGGCGATGTCGACGTGACCGAGGCGATCCGCGACCCGCAGATCTCCGCCGTCGTGAGCGCCGTCGCCCGGGTGCCCGAGGTGCGCCGTCATCTCATCGAACTGTTCCGGTCGATCATGGCCGCAGTCGATGCGCCCGGCATCATCGTCGAGGGCCGCGACATCACGACCGTGGTGGCGCCCGATGCCCCCGTTCGCATACTCCTCACAGCATCCGAAGCGGTTAGAATGGGCAGGCGCTCCGCCGAGCTGACCGGATCGTCGGTCGAAGCTGTGGGGGAGCAGCTGCGGAAGCGCGACGCGGCGGACTCCAAGGTCGTGGACTTCATGACCGCGGCAGACGGCGTCACCACCGTCGATTCCACGGAACTCGACTTCGACCAGACGGTCGATGCGGTGATCGACGTGATCCGCGCAGCGCACCCCGCGCTCGCCCAGGAGCATGACGCCATGGGCGCACAGATTTCAGAGGAGACACCATGACCGACAAGAGCGAAGAGTTCGACGCTCCCGACGACGACCTCGCCGAGCGTCTCGCCGGCGTCGACGACGAGCTCGCCGAGCAGCGCGCAGCCACGCTGCGCTCGGGGCTCGCCGACTACGCACTCGACGACGACGACCTCGATGTGCTCGAGCTCTCCGACGAGGGTGAGGAGGGCATCCGCTACCTCCCCGCGCTGCCCGTCATCGCGATCGTCGGTCGACCGAACGTCGGCAAGTCCGCGCTCGTCAACCGCATCCTCGGCCGGCGAGAGGCCGTGGTCGAAGACACCCCGGGTGTCACCCGCGACCGCGTCTCGTACAAGGGCGAGTACCTCGACCGTCGCTTCACGCTCGTCGACACCGGCGGCTGGGAGCCCGACGCGAAGGGCATCGACGCATCGGTCGCCGCGCAGGCCGAGGTCGCGATCGACCTCTGCGACGTCGTGCTCTTCGTCGTCGACGCAACCGTCGGTGCGACGTCGACCGACGAGCACGTCGTGCGGCTCCTCCGCAAGACGAAGAAGCCCGTCTTCCTGCTGGCCAACAAGGTCGACGACGCTCGCCAGGAGCCCGAGGCCGCAGCGCTCTGGAACCTCGGTCTCGGCGAGCCCTACCCGGTCTCCGCACTGCACGGTCGCGGCGTCGCCGACATGCTCGAATCGGTCTTCAAGGTGCTGCCGCAGGTCTCGGCCGTCGCGAAGGACGAGTTCGGCGGCCCGCGCCGCGTCGCGATCCTCGGTCGCCCGAACGTCGGCAAGTCGAGCCTGCTCAACAAGTCGGCAGGCGAAGAGCGCGTCGTCGTGAACGAGCTCGCCGGCACCACGCGCGACCCCGTCGACGAGCAGATCGAGCTCGGCGGCAAGATCTGGCGCTTCGTCGACACCGCCGGCATCCGTCGTCGCGTGCACCTGCAGCAGGGCGCCGACTTCTATGCCTCGCTCCGCACGCAGGCGGCGCTCGAGAAGGCCGAGGTCGCCGTCGTGCTCCTCGACGTCTCGGTGCCGATCTCCGAACAGGACGTGCGCATCATCGACCTCGTGCTCGAGTCGGGCCGCGCGCTCGTGCTCGCCTACAACAAGTGGGACCTGCTCGACGACGAACGCCGCCGGTACCTCGAGCGCGAGATCGAGCAAGACCTCCACCACGTCGCGTGGGCGCCGCGCGTCAACATCTCGGCGAAGACGGGCCGTCACCTCGAAAAGCTGGTGCCCGCCCTCGAGACGGCGCTCGAGTCGTGGGACACCCGCATTCCGACGGGCAAGTTCAACGCGTTCCTCACCGAGCTGACGCAGGAGCACCCGCACCCCGTGCGCGGTGGCAAGCAGCCCCGCGTGCTGTTCGGCACGCAGGCGGCCAGCCGACCGCCGACATTCGTGCTCTTCACGACCGGGTTCCTCGACCCGGGCTACCGCCGGTTCATCCAGCGGCGCCTGCGCGAGATCTACGGCTTCGAGGGTTCGCCCATCGTCATCAACATGCGTGTGCGCGAGAAGCGCGACCGCTCGAAGTAGGTCACGGATGTCGCGGCGCCCGAGTCGTTCCCGCGAGGGAAGCGGCTCGGGCGTTCGTGGTCTCTACATCGAGATCTTCATACGCGCCGAACTCGACGAGGTGTGGCGGCTCACGCAGAGCCCCGAACTGCATCCGCGGTGGGATCTGCGCTTCTCTTCGATCACTCCCACGGCGTCGACGTCCGACGGGGCAACGCGATTCACCTACGAGCGCTCACTCGGCGTGCACGTCATCCGCGGCACGGGTGTCTCGCTCGGCGAGCGGGTGCACGCCGACGGCGGTGCCACGTCCGCACTTCGATTCGATACGGATGACCCGTGGTCTCCGCTCCGCGACGGCCGCGGCTACTGGCGGTACGTCCCGACGTCCGACGGTGTGCGCTTCATCACGGGCTACGACTACGAGCCCGGGTTCGGGCGCCTTGCCGACCTCGTCATTCGCCCGTTCGTGCGCTGGATGACGGCGTGGAGCTTCGACCGCCTCCGCATCTGGGCGGAGACCGGCGTGGAGCCCGAGCGCCGGCCCGTGGCATCCGTCATCATGTTCTGGCGGGGCGACCGGCCCCGTGCCCGACGATGCCGGACCACACCGCCACCGCGCGGTGCGTTCGCGTTCGTACCCGACAGCCTTGCCGAGCTGGAGCAGCCATGACCGAGACCAGCGGCGACGCCGGGTCGGCTACGGCTACGACGACTCTCGGCCCGGTGTTCCGCCGGGCCCTCGGTGACGACTTCGAGCGCCTCCATCCCATGATGCAGCGCCGGTTCGGTGTCTCCCTCGACGGCGGCTACGCCTGCATCGGCCGTGGCGTCATGACGAGCGTTCGACGCGGGCCGTGGTGGACGGTGCCATTCCTGCAGATCGGGCGCCTCCGCAACATCCTGATCCCGGATGCCGGCCGCGAAGTGCCGTTCACGATCGAGAACCACGCCTACGTCGATCCGTTCGGTCGGGAGACCGTGACGTTCGTGCGCGAGTACCGGGTGCCCGGACGACGTCGGTCGAGTCGCTTCGACGCGACGATGGTGTTCGACCCGAGACGAGGCGCGGTCGTCGACTATCTCGGCACGCACCAGCACCTCGCGGTGGACCTGAAGCTCGAAGTGGACGCCGACGGGTCGCTGCTGCTGCGTTCGGGTGCGCAGCGATTCCGCGAGGGGTGGGTCGACTTCGGATTCCCGATGCTGTTCTCGGGGTACGCGGAGTTGCGCGAGCGGTTCGACGACGACGCCGGCGTCTTCCGTGTGCGCCTCGAGGTGCGCAACCGTGTCTTCGGATTCCTCTTCGGATACGAGGGATGGTTCGTGAGCGAGTTCGCCGAGGCGGTCGGGGCGCCCGCGCATGTGCTGCCCAAGCGGCACGAGCCGCGGTACTGAGCGTGGTGGACGTCACGATCCGGGTCAAGCCCGGCAGCCGCAAGGGGCCGCTCGTGGAGACGCTCGACGGGGATTCTGCCGCCTCGCTCACGGTGTTCGTGCGCGAGCGCGCGATCGACGGTGCAGCGAACGCCGGGGTCATCGCGGCCCTCGCCGCCCACTACGGCGTACCGCGGAGTCGCGTGCACATCCTGCGCGGGGAGTCGTCGCGCGTGAAGCGCGTGCGTGTCGACGACGCCTGAGCCGCAGTGGCCGTGACGAGGCGCCTACGATGGCGCCATGGATCTCGTCGATGCGGACGGCGACGCCGGCGCAGTGGTGCTGGCGGTGCTGCGCGCGACCGGCGAGCGACTCGACGAACTCCAGCCGGCGGCCGTGGCCGATGAGCCCGACGCCGTGCACCGCCTGCGAACGACCGTGCGTCGCCTCCGCAGCGTGCTCGCCGCCTACGGCCCGTTGTTCGACGTCTCCAAGGCCGATGAGGTGAGCCGTCGATATCGCGAGCTCGGCCGGCGGCTCGGCACGGTGCGCGACCTCGAGGTGCGGCTCCTGGTGGCGGAGGAGGCGCTGCAGCTCGCCGCAGCATCGGCGGACTTCGACCCTGCGGAGCTGGGGCGAGTCGCTGCCGGGATCGTCGCGGAGACGGCGGCAGCGCATCATCTCGCACACCAGGGATTCGTCGAACACCAGCGACGACCTGAAGCTGACCGCCGCCGCGCCACGCTCGACGAACTCCTCTCCGCCGCGCCTTCGACTCGGCTGGCAGGTGCGGCAGCCCGACCCGTGCTCGGCGCGTTCCTCGCACACGAAGCACGTCGTGCCGTGGCGCGGGCATCAGAAGCGGACGCGGCGAGTACCCCCGCACAGTTGCACGGAGTGCGGAGGGCCTGTCGCCGGCTCCGCTATGCCGCCGAGGCGTTGGGCGACGGCCCCGGCGAGACGCTCGGAGCGCCGGCGCTTCGGCTGGCCGCCGCCGGGCAGGGAATACAAGACCTGCTCGGCGCTCACCGGGATCAGATGCTCTTCGCCGAGTACCTGCGGAGCTCGGCGACCGCTTCAGTCGAACCTGGGGGCGAGCCGCGTGCACTCGAGCAGCTCGCGGAAGCTGCCGAGGAGCGTGCCGCCGAGCGGATCGCTGATCTCAGTGACGCGGTGCGTGAGCTGCGCCGCGCTGAACGCGACTGGCTCTCACTCTGACGGGGATCTGGTCAGTGCACCCGGCTCAGCGACCGAGCTGGACGATTGACTCGAGGTCGCGGGTTCAAGCCCCGTTACTTGGCCAGCTCGACCTGCATGATCGCGCGGTCGGGCCGGGGGCGGGCGACCTCGGTGAAGCCGGCGTGCGTGAACATCGAGACCGTGCCGTGGAAGAGTGCGTCGGCTGAGACCTTCGCTCGGATCTTCGGGTCGACGGCGTAGGCCTCGACCACGAGCGCTCCGCCAGCGCGGGCGACGCCGCGGCCCCGATGGTTACGCGGCACGACGAAGCAGGAGACGGCCCACACCGCAGTGTCATCGAAGTCGGGGTGCGCGGTGCCGCCCTTGACGATGGTGCTCAGGCTGAGCCGGGGGAGATCGCTGCGGGGCTCGACGGCGCACCAGCCGACCGGTGTCTCACCGTCGTAGGCGATGAGCCCGCGCCCGATGCCCGAAGCGTGCAACTGGTCTTGCAGCCGGTCGTGCAGGCCCTCGTCGCCGAATCTGCGCCAGTCGCTGCCGGGGATCTTGTACCACTGGCACCAGCAGTGCGCGGGGTCGCCTCGAGTGCCGAAGACGGTTTCGACATCGGCGAACGGTACCTCGCTCGCCGGGGAGACCCGGAGCTGGATCGGTTCGAGATCTTCGGTCACATCGGTGATCACCATTCGAATGTAGCGCCGGCCACCGACATCCGCAGTGGTTCAGCAGCTCCCTTGCGCGGTAATCGTGAAGGTAGGTAACAATGCAGTATCATCATGATATGACTCCCGAGATCACCGTGCTCGACCGGCTGCTCGAGGTCAGCGAGCTCTTCCAGAAAGACATGGCGCAGGCCTTCGCAGGCACCCCGCTGACACCCTCGCGCACCCGGCTGCTCTGGGAGCTCGCCGCCACCGGCCCCTCGACGCAGCACGCGCTCGCGACCCGCCTGGAGGTGAGTCCCCGCAACATCACCGGACTCGTCGACGCGCTCGAAGCCGGGGGATATGTCACCCGCTCGCCACACCCGACCGATCGCCGGGCGATCATCGTGTCGCTCGCGGCATCCGCTGAAGAATTCATGCGCGACATGCAACGCGACCATGCCGAGCTCTCGGCCGAGCTGCTCGGTGCCGTCGCGCCTGCCGACCGCGCTGCGCTCCTGCGCGGCGTCGAGGCGATCGCCGGGCGCCTGCGCGAACTCATCGAGGCCGACGAGCAGCGCCGGGCCGGCGGTGAGCCGCAGGCGGTGGGGGAGTGAGCACCGCGACCTCGGCGCGCGCCGAGGCATCCGTCTGGCAGCGCATCGGCTGGTTCCTGCACCGCGCGCTGCTCATGGAGCTCAGCATCTACGCGAGCATCGGGCGGTTCGTCGCGCGGCGACCGGCGATCGCGCCGGACGCCAAGGGGTTCGGGTTCCACAAGCCGGTGCTGACGATCCTCATGATCTTCATCGTGCTGTCGGCTGTCGAGATCCCGATCTTCGACATGATCGTGCATCGCTGGCCCGCGGTACGCATCACGCTGCTCGTGCTCGGCATCTGGGGGCTCACCTGGATGTTCGGGCTGCTCTGCTCGTACGTCATGCGACCGCACACGGTCGGTCCCGACGGCATCCGCGTGCGCGCCGGTCTCGAGACCGACATCGCGCTGAGCTGGGACGACATCGCCTCGGTCGCGCGCAACCTGCGGGTCGACGAGCCGAAGTCGCTGAAGATCGTCGAGACGGATGCCTCGCGCACCCTCATGCTTCGCATCAACAACGAGACCAACGTGGAGATCGAGCTCGAGGGGGCGACCGTCGTGCGGCTGCCGGGGCATGGCGTCGCGGGCGGTGAGCAGGCGGTGACCGCCGTGCGCATCTGGGTCGACGACCCGGTCGCGTTCATGGACGAGGTGCGGAAGCACATCTGAGCGAGTCGTTCGTCGGGTTCGTCGCCGAATTCGCACCGAACGGATGCCTCTGAGGCGCCCGAGTGTCACGAGCACCCCTCCGGATGCCGCTATGATGGTCAAGTTGTCTTCGGAGAAATCCGGTGGCATCGGGCTGTGGCGCAGCTTGGTAGCGCACTTGACTGGGGGTCAAGGGGTCGCAGGTTCAAATCCTGTCAGCCCGACACAGAGAAATGCAGGTTAGAGGCCGTTTCCGGTGATTCCGGAGACGGCCTCTCTGTGTTGGTGGGTCCCGTGACCCCAACCCTTGACCCCAACCAGCACCGGACCCCAACGGTGGGCTACCCGGCGCGCACTGTGCCTACATTGCGATATGCGCTGTCGGCGCTAGCCTTCCGGCATGTCGACAGCGACGATCACCAGGGCTCAGACGGCAACGATTCGGCTCGACGAGCCGCGCGATCTCCCACTCGGAGACGTTATTCGCGATCTCCAGGACGTCGAGGCGTTCGTGTTGCTCGCCGAGGTTCTCGGAGGCCCAGTCGATGCCGGAGAAGCCGTTCGGGCTGCCGCGACGGGTGAGGCGTCTCAACCGTTTGTGATTTCCATTCGCTATGGGAGCCCGCTCGAAGTGGTGTTCGGCATTTCTGGCAGCGCGGCGGCCGTTATCGGGGCGCTTGCGCTCGCATGGGAGCGGATCACAGCAGGCGTGCGGAACCTGAAGGAGGCCTCCATCAAGCACTCGGAGGCAAGTCGGAACTACGCCGAGGCTGAGAAGGCCCTCGCAGAAGCGAAGCGGGCTCACGCCGAGGCCGACAAGATACGCGCGGGCACTGCGCTGACGGATGAGGAGCGAGCGCTTCAGGAGGCGGAGGCCCTCGGCCGGGTGCGCGCGCTCAACAAGATGACAGTGCAGCTCGGCGCGATGGGCAGCGCAGTCGCCGACGACCGTCGCGCCGAGTTGAAGGAGCTCGTCGGCGAGGACCTCGCGCAACAATTCGCGGAAGAGCTCACGGACGAGGACCTCGCTGAGGCGATCGAGCTCTTCCGGCGACTGATCGCGAAGGATGCGACGATCGAGATCGACGGGGGCTGAGCGGTCGTCACTCGCCGAATGGGTCCACCGCGTAAGCGAGGCCGTGCTCAGCGCAGACATAGACGAGCGTCATCGACGTCTCCGTAACGAGCGGCTCGCGCATGAGCTCGGAGTCGCACACTGGGCACAGCGGCCCTTCCGGGAGTCCGTCGACGTCGTCATGCATAGGTTGAGGCTAGCTCCCGGCGTCGCGGGTGCCCGCTTCGAAGCGAAGTGCCGAGAGAACGCCCTGAATGAGCACCTCACGCGTGCCGGGATCGACGAAATCGTCGAAGCCGTCGCGGAACTGCACGCGGTAGGGCGGCGCGGGGTCGACGTCGAGAACGGAGGATCGTCCGTCGGCGAGCGTGAGCCGGATCGCTACTGAGGAGATTGCCGAGCGCGTGTTTCGCATTGGTCGAGCATCGCATTGGCCGCCGACCTGTCCGAGTCGCTAGCTAGGCTCGCATCATGGATTTCGAATGGGCAGCCGAGCGACTCAACGAGCACATCGGGCTCACGACTCTGACTCAGACGTACTACGAGGATTTCGGTACCGTCGGTGAGCTCGCAGCGACTCCGGAGCAGCTCCACAGTTCAGCTCAAATCGTCGAGAAGATCATGGATCGAGTGACTCCGACGTGGCGACAGGAGATAGCGGAGGATCCGGCGCAGCTTTGGCAGCCCCATCGAGCGGCAGCCGTGCGTGCGCTTGTCGAGGTCGAACACGCCGAGGAACTCGCGGAGAAGCTCGGCGACAGCGCGCCGACTCTGAACGCCGCCGCGATGCATCCGTGGGTATGGGAAGGTGCTCGCTCGCTGTGGCAGAGCGGCCATTACGGCGAGGCGGTTCGGGCGGCAATCACGAAGGTCAACGCTGAACTTCAAAACAAGGTCGGGCGACGGGACATCAGCGAGGAGAAGCTCGTGAAGGAAGCCTTCAGTGACAACGAGCCGAACGAGCGAAGCCCGCGCCTTCGTCCGCTCGGTGACGACGGCGGCACGACCTCGCTTAGCCTCCGGCGCGGCATCCGGTCGATGGGCGAGGTGTGCTTTGCAGCGCTCAGGAACCCCGCAAGTCACGACCCGATTGCGGACGTGGGAGAGCACGTCGCGCTGGAACAGCTTGCAACGGTGAGCCTCCTCGCGCGCTGGATCGACGAGGCGGAGATCGTCACGGCCTAGTCGAGCTCGGCGAGCGCGGCGAAGGAGGCGTGAAGCTCCTCCAGCTTCAGCACGAGGACACGGCGCTCCGGGCCGCGGGACGCGATCACGTCGAAGAGGTTCGTCCCGGCCACGAGGACGACCGTCACGTCCCCGCGGGTGAAGACGCGGACGGTCGGGACGCCCGGCTCGGGGAGCTCGTCCCAGCCGGGGAACGAGTCAGGCGCGAGGAGGGACAGGTCCGCGCGGGGCGTGTTCGCGAGGGCGGCGAGAGGGTCGTCGATCATGGCTCGTCCTTTCGGGTAGCCGATCAGGTTATCGGCGCTCCTCGGTGGCCGTCAGGTGTTGCGAAAGGCGTCTCGCGTGAGTCGTTTTGCGTGGTCGGCGCGGCCTCGAATCTGCATTAATGTCTGTGCTCAGAAGGCGTCACGGTGATGCCGGAGAGAGGTAGGACATGCACACGATCGAGGACGAGCTCGGCACCTTCGACGGGAGCTTCGAGGTGACGCCGGACGGCTGGACCGTGGGCGCAGACGGGAGTCGAGTTCGCGACTGGGTCCCTGCGGAGTAGAGGAGCGACCGAGACGAAGCAGTCGCCTCGGTCGCCCGATTCCATCGTAGAGACGAGTCGGTCCAGAGCCCCTCAGAAACAACGAAACGCCCCCCGGCTGGCATGGGCCAGTCGAGGGGCGTTCGTTTTGTCTAGGGCAGCCTGTCAATTGTCAGGCGGCATCGCGGGCGAGGGTTGGCTCGCCCTGCCAGCGCCGGAGCGCGTGGTCGAGGTCGGTGCGGGCGTGCTTCATCGTTTCCGTGGCGGCCGAGAGCTTCAGCTCGGCGTCGACGACGGCGGCGCGGAGCGCAAGGCGTCGAGGGTCGGCGGCGGCGTGGCCGGTCGGATCGTTCCTGAATCCGTCAAGCGCCGGGTCGGGTGAGTCGTAGCGGCCCATCGGAGGAGCCTCCCATTGGAAACCCCGTGCGGTGTGGAGCTGGGACGCGAGCGCCAGCGCTTCGGCGGCGACGTCCTCGACGATGGGCGGGAGTGGGCGGGCGGGTGCGCGCATGCGGCGTCCTTTCGTGATCTGACAAATGCCAGGTGGATTGTTGACGGGCTCGCGGAGCAGCGGAAGCCGTCGGAGCCGGCCGAATCTCTAGAGGCCGGAGACGGGCGCAGAAAAACGGAAGCGATACGTAGGCAGGGGAAGACGCTATGCCTCTTCGATAGGGAGACGAGTGGGGAGAGGGAGTCCCTCCCCACCCTCGCCGGACCTGAAGAGACGGCGGCTGTAGATATGGTCGACGCATGGCGTGGCTTACAGTTCTCGGGATCGTCGTTGAAGGCATCGGCCTCCTACTCGCGGGGCGCGCGCTTCTACGTGTTTGGGGGGACGTTGCCGATGGTCGGTCGTTGCTCACAAACAGGGGCAAGACGACCTCGGGGGCAGTTGTCGGTCTGGTCGCCCGCGGACGGTCGCGCGCCTATGGTCGGGTCGGCCGCGTGGATGAGACCACCGAAGAAGCTCTTACCGCCATTCGCTCGGAACTCGATGCGCTCTACCGGCGTCTCGACTCGGAGGCGGACTCACGCCAGGAGTCCGAGGATGCCCTTCGCCGTGATGTTGACGATCTACGTCGCGCCGAGGATCAGAGGGAGCGAGACAAGACACGCGATGACACCCGTGCGGCTGCGCTCGGCCTCTTCTGGGCCGTCGGCGGAATCGTGCTGCAACTGCTTGGCGGAGTTCTCGGCCTGTAAGCGCGGTTCGACTAACGATCGTCGCAGGCTGCCAGACTCGGCTCATGAATCAGCCGATCGAGACATACGGATCGTCGATGCGATCGCTCGCGGAGTGGGTGGCGGAACTCGAAGCAGACGACCGGCATCCGCGGGTCGATATCGTCGTCGGGACAGCGATCTTCTGGGCCTGCTCGCTCGACGAGGCTCTCAGGGATCGCCATTCGAACTACACCAAGCTCGCCGCTGAATCACCGACCGGTCTGGTCATGCTCGGTCTTCGGTTCGCTCGAGATGCAGTCACGCACGGCTTCGTACTCTGCGCAGGTCAGCGCGGAATCGAGTGGCCCATGAGGTATCCGATCGACTACGGGCCGAACGTGTGGACGCAATCCGACCGCATCCTGTCTCGGTGGGAGCCGCGAGGAAAGGCCAACAACGAAGGTGGCGCGCAACTCTCGGCGTACCGACAACACGTCGAGAGGCGGCCCGCTGGAGAGCCGCTGCGAGCTGCGCTGAGCTGGCTTGAAGAGTGGCGGTCGGTGTCGGCGGTGTAGCTAGCCGGTTCAAGGCCGAGGATCCGCTCAGTCCTCCGCGGTGAGTCGTAGGCGAACAGAGCCGACGAAGCCGCCAGCGCGGCCGAAGGCGGAGCGCCAGACCTGCGCGATCTCGCGGGCCGTGAGGTAGACGCCGGAGCTCTCGGAGAGCCCGATCGTGTGTTCGCCCTGCGTCTCCTGCGCGATGCCGCGCGGGTTCTCGAACTCGCGGCGAGCGGCCTTCAGCGCGACGAGACGGACGACCTTCGGGGCGTCCGCTTCCCAGCGCCCAGCGACGGACGCCGGAGCCTCCGCGAGGACGAGCGTCGAGGCGTCGTCGAGGGCCGCTGTCGCGCGGACCTTCTCGGGGCCTTCGAGCGCGCCCGAGGGGAGGCCGAGGCGCGATTCGAGTTCGGAGACAGCGGGCGGTAGCGCGGTCACAGGGACCCCTTCGCGACCTTGCGGGCGGCACGCTCGGCGGCGCGGCGCTCCTCGCGGGACGAGAGGGACGCCTCGGCCGGGACGCCGAAGGATGGGACACGGGACACGCTGGGACGGAGCCAACCCGCGCCGTCAGAGCGGAGCATCTGGCGCTTCCGGTTGCTACTCGCCACGGCGTGCGCCTCCGTTCAGGCGGGCTGCATCCGCGCGGGCCTTCTGCCCGGAGCGGAGGAGGGCAAGCGCCGAGGATGGTGTGATCCGGTGCCTCTTTGCGAGGGCTTCGATCGCGGCGCGGGAGTGGCCGTCGAGGTCGGCGAGGTCGGCGGGGAGCGGTCCCTCTGGCAGCGTCGAGCGGGTGCGGATGCCGTCGACGAGGCGGTCGAGGGCGCGAGCCTCTGCGACTGTCGCGAGTTGGCCGTTACGTGCCGCCGGGTCGAGGGTGGCGTCCTCGCGGATAGCGGACTCGACGACGTCGAGGACGCGAGCGCGGTTGCGGAGGGTCATAGCGGGGCCTTTCGTCAGGGGGTAGGGCGCTTACACGCGGTCGAGGATGCTGTCGACGTAGTCGGGACGCTTCGGGTCGTCGGACTCGTAGGCGTCGAGGTCGGCGTCTGCGAGGAGGAGCTCGACGGCGAGGGCATGGAGTGCGGCGTGAGAGGCGCGGGCGCGAGCCTGTCGGCATCGGGTGGAGCACGTCAACGCATGGGCGTTAACTGCTGTGAACTCTCCGCCGCAGTGGCGACATTCGAGGTTGTGCAAGGCGGCTCCTTGGGTGTGTGACCGACAGATGAGAGTCGAATAGGAGACGGGCCGCCTCTCGTTCGGTGAAGAGGAGAAGCGGCCCGCGGGGTACGGCCTTTACGCAGCGGTGAGGACGCGCACAGCGCCGCCGTTCGCGACGAGCTCGACCGTGCCGTTCTCCCTGTCGACGGCCAGAGGCATCGCCTTGACGCCGACGAAGGCAGAAACGAGAGAGCGATCGACAGCGACGGTTGCGTCGTAGCTGCGGATCCAGCGGAGCGCGAAGCCGCCCTCGTTGACGCTCGCGCCGAAGGGCGCGCCGTCCGGGACCTGAGGCGCTCGAACCACGAGCGCGAAGGCCTCGGGGATGAAGGCGACGATCTCGTCGCTCGCGAGCCGGGTCGACTCCACGATCTCGAAACCGCGAACCTTGCCGTTCTCGTCGATCGCCTCGGCGTCGAGAAGGTGCCCGTACACGCCGGAACCCACAGCCGCGATCAGGCGTGCCTCAGTAGGGACGCCGCGGTCGCGGAGGGTGGTTCGGATAGCCGTGAAGGCCTTCGCCGGAGACGCGGCGGCATAGGTGATCGCCGTCGTCTCCGGGGTTGCCGACATGGCGGTCGCGACCGCGCGCTCGACGTGCTTCACGACGGCCGACGTCTGAGGCAGGAGGACCTGCTTGCCGAAATCGACGATGTCGAGATCGAGGTCGCCCTCGCTCAGCGGGACGCTGTCGTAAACGTGCTCCGTCAGCTTGACGTCGATCGAGTTCTCGGTGATCGCGCCCTGAACGAGCGGCGTGCTCGTGTCGTAGATGCCGCGACTCTGAGAGGCGACTGCGCCGGGAACGCGCACCTTCACAGTGTCGCCCTGTCCTGCCGAGAAGTCGGCTTCGAGGTCGCGATAGACGAGGCCTGCGAGGCCGAGGTCCGCGCCGACGAGCCCCGCAGCGATTGGGGCGACGTGGTCGGCGGTGAGGAAGTCATTGGTCATGGTGTTGTGCTCCTAGATAGGGGTGAGTGTGGAGGAGCCGCTTCTAGCGGGGCGTCGCGCGTTCCGGGGCCTGCCGGGCGGCGTCTCGCCTAGGTGGCGCAGGGCGCGCCGAAGGTTGCTCGCCGAGGGCCTGCCTCGGGAGCATGCCGACGTCGGCGGGCGGGTGCCCAGGACGGCGGAAGCTGGAAGGGGGAGCGCCTCGACGAGTAACCCAAGCTCGGAGGCGCTCCCGGCCACACGCCGACGAGAGGAGCGGCGGGCGGCGATCGCCGCGCGGACGAAGCCCTCAATGAAGGTCGCGGCGGCGAAGTCTGATCTAGGCCCGCCTGTCTGTCACAGGCCTAAGAGGGGTACATGGGAGTAGGCGGCCAGCGTTGGGGGACGTTTGCACGGCCCGACGCCGGGCTTCGCGCCTTCGCTCGGCCTCACATTTGAGGCAACGGTGAGCGAGCCCGTCTCGGCGCATCGGGCCTTTTCCGAAGGCCGGGAGGATTTTCTTCTCCCTGCACGTCGAGCACGTCTTCCCGGCGTCGGCGCGGTAGCGGGCAAGCCGCCTGAGGGCGCTCTGAGTGAGCTCGCCCCGCTCGTCGTCGTACTGCTCGGCGACGGCGGAGACGAGCTCCTCAGGGCTCACGCCGAGAGCCGATCGACGAACATCTCGATCGCGTCGCGGCGGATGCGCCGGGAGCGGCCGATCTTGACGGAGGGCAGCGCGCCGGAGCTGAGGAGCTCGTACAGCGTCGAGCGTGCGATCCCGAGGAGACGGGCGGCGGACTCGGGCGAGTAGAGGAGGGGAGCGTCGGGGGTCATGGGGAGCCTTCTGTAAACGTCGGCCGCCGTGCGCGGACAACTGGGGACACAGGAGAAGGCGGCCGGGAGGCCTCGCTTTGCTCACGCGACGTCGCCGGACGCGGATCGGGCTCGGCGTGCTTGCGGCGGCGCGTGGTGACGCAGTGACGGAAGTTCGTCACGATACCTATTCTCCGCACTAGTGAAGACGAGCCTTAAGAGTGGAAGGGATTAGTGACGTACTTCCGTCACTCTGTCACCACCGAGACGCTGAAGGGCCGCCGAGAGGCGTTTACACGTTCGCTCTCGGCGGCCTTTCCCGGAGTCAGGGCGTTTACACGCGCCCGGCGGCGTCCCCGAAGTCGATCACCCGATCGGGGCTCCGGCGAGTCGCGCGCGGGATTCGAGACATGACCCCTTGATTTGTTAGGGTCAACCTCAGGTGATCCGAGCGAAAGGGAGCAAGTGACGAAGAGGGCGAACGGCGAGGGCAACGTCCGGAAGCGGACGGATGGGCGCTGGGAGGCGCGTTTCACTTACGCCGACGCGGCGACGGGCGAGATTCGCCGCGGATCGGCGTATGGGAAGACCCAGGCCGAGGTCCGAGCGAAGATGAAGGAGAAGCAGGGACGCGCCGAAGAGGGGAAGCCAGTCAACGACTCCCGGCAGACGCTCGCCGCGTTCACGCAGGGATGGATCGAGACGACGCTCCGCGCGTCCGATCGCAAGGCGACGACGAAAGCGACCTACGGAATCCTCGCCCGGAAGCACATCCAGAACGCGCCCATCGGGGCGATCGCGCTCGACAAGCTGCGCGCGAAAGACGTCGAGGCAATGGTCCTGCTGATGCAAGAGGCCGGGCTCGCGTCGTCGACCGTGCGCCAGACGTACACGGTCCTTCGTGCGATCCTCGACGCCGCCGTGCGCGATCACTACGTAGCGCGCAACGTCGCCGCGCTCGTGAAGCGGCCCGCGGTTGAGCGGGTCGAGGCGCGCTCGTTGGAGTCCAAAGAGGTAAAGGCCGTGCTCGCCGGGGCGGAGGGGTCGAGGTACTCAACGCTCCTCTCGCTGCTCTCGCGGACCGGCCTCCGCCGAGGCGAGGCCCTCGCGCTTCGCTGGCAGGACGTCGACCTCGACGGCGGCGAGCTGCGCGTCCGCGGGACCCTCGGGCGAGTCGGCGGCGAGCTCATCATCACAGAGCCGAAGACGGACCTCTCGCGGCGCGCTGTGACGATCTCGCCCTCGACGGTTGAGCTCCTCCGGAAGCATCGAGCCGCACAGGCCGCCGAGCGGCTCCGGGCGGGGGAGCTGTGGGCGGACCGCGGGCTCGTCTTCGCCACCGAGACAGGCGGCCCGGTCGACCCTCGGAACGCGCTCCGTGCGCTCACGACGGCCGCGAAGAAGGCGGGCGTCGAGAGCATCGGTCTGCACACACTCAGGCACTCCGCCGCCTCGACGATGCTCTCGGCGGGCGTGCCCCTGACAGACGTCTCGCGGATGCTCGGTCACTCCTCCGTCGCGATCACTGGCGACATTTACGGGCATGTCTCGACGGACGGGCAGAAGCGCGCGGCGGAGCTGCTTGCGGCGGCTCTGGACTGACCCCAACGCTGACCCCAACCAGACCCCAGAGAGGCCCTCAGACGGCCTCGGACGGGGGTGGACGCTCAGAGGGTCGCGAGGGCCGCGCATCCGTGGTATTCCGGGCGAGAGGGCGGCTCAGGGTGGACTTCAGCGGACGTCGGCGGAGGCGTCGGGCTCAACTGGGGGTCAAGGGGTCGCAGGTTCAAATCCTGTCAGCCCGACCAGAAAGTCCCGGAAACTCTAGGGTTTCCGGGACTTCTGCGGTTAAGAGATTTGATCCTCTCATCGAACCCCCGTCACTTCACCCTTGCCGCACCCTTGAGCCGGACCTGCCGTCCGAGACGGCCGTGTTCATACCGGTCGGTTCCGATCTGTGAGGGGCGCAATGCGCACCTCACCGGTATGAACGCCTCGCTCCTCTGAAGACCGGCCAGTGGTCATTCTCCCGAATGACAAGTCGGAGAACCTTCTGACTCCGGGCCTTATCCTCCTCTGAACTCAGCCTCGGCGCTCGGCATCCCGTTCGATCCATTTGCGGGCGGCCCGGCACAAGCAGGCCTGAAGCTGCCTGCCTACGGCTCCTGTCCATCGAACGGCGAGTTCGACCCGGCCGACGCGCGACGACGAACCCGCGCCCAGAAGGCAGCCTCCCAATTCGGTGGGTCAGCGTCGTACGCGTGGGCGGCGTCCTGATAGTCCATGAACCGAGCCTGCGAAGTTTCGGCGTCCCAAGGCCGAATGGCGGAGTCATTCAAGAGCTGCGCTCCGTAGTGAACGATCTCGTCACGGTAATAGGCGAGAGCCATGGTGATCCATTGTCCGTGGTCATCAGCGGCTTGGCCGGTTGACAGGTACTCCTCCCACCGGGAGTGCAACTGGGCACGGAAGGGGTCGGCTTCCTCGTCCAGGCCCTCATTCATGCGTGGAGCGTACCGGATGGTGAACTGGCACATGCGCCGTGTTGCAGCCTGTTAGCGTTTCGTCGTGACTGAGTTTCGCGAGCACCCATCGTTGGCGTCTGTCTGGGACGGCGCACGGCTGGTCCCGAAATCATCTGCGGCTGCAGCGGAAGAGTCGGTGTGGTTCGCAGTGCCTCCCGACCCGGATTTCCCGGACGCTCCAGTCTTGTGGGAGGCGTTGAATGCCACGCGAACGTCGTCAGATATCTACGTCCTGTGCGGGTGCCCCGTTCTGTCCGCCGGGGTCGCGTTTGGCGACACCGTGCGAGTGATCGCCTCAGGTGAGCGGGGCCTCGTGGTGACCGAGGTCGTCGCTCGCGGCGGCTTTGACAGCGCACGGCTGTGGTTCGAGAACGGAGGGGTGACCTGGCGTGAGCCGACGGAGCAGCTTGCGGCTGAAGGATGCATCGTCGACATCTACACCGAGAGGCTCGTCGGAATCTCGTGGCCAGCTTCCACCGATGTCCTGGAAACGCTCAAACGTATGGAGGCGGAAGGGCTCCTCGTCTACGCCACCGCGTAGGCCGGCCGAGAGACCTGAGTCTGCATTGACTCTGCCCGCACGTGGATCCGCTTCCGGCTATTCCGTTACGATTCCACCCAATTGAACAGATCTCATTCCCATGCCGTAGTCCTTGAAAAGATCGAGCAGGGGGTCGCGGATGGTCCCGGGTCATAGGGGGAATCTCGGGCGGCTGGTTGTCGCTTAGGCGCTGATGTAGAACGCGAGCGCCGGTGGGAGTCCGGCCTGCGGTGCTCACCCGGCGAAACCCGTCGCCGGCCGCCCGTCAATATCGGCGCCGAGTCCATCGCAGGGATGCACTACGCCGATCTCCTCGCATGGCCGACGCGATCCGTCGGTGAGGGGGCCTGCCACGCGCGTTTGCGACAGACTTCGGCTGTTGACTTCGTCAGCTCTCTTCGCAAGTATTCGCGCATGAGTGACAAGTCCGATTCCGAGCAGATCGACGACATCATCGCGCAGCAGAGCGGCTGGAAAAAGGACGTGCTCGTCGCGCTTCGAGCTGCGATCATGGCCGCCGACCCCGCTGCCGTCGAGGTGGTCAAGTACAAGAAGCCCTCAAAACCGGAGGGAGTTCCGTTTTGGACGCATGACGGAGACGTCTGCTTCGTCGACGTGCTCAAGAGCGCCGTGAGGCTGACGTTCGCGAGGGGTGCCCGCATGGAGAGCAGCGATCTCTTCAACACCCGGCTGGACAGCAAAGTCGTCCGAGCCATCGACTACTTCGATGGAGACCGCGTGGACGAAGCGGCGGTCAAGGCGCTCGTGGCCGAGGCCGTGGAACTCAACGTTGCAGCCAGGTGACAGTGGTGACGGAAGAGCCGAACCGGTCACCCACGTCAGGCAATCGATCGCGACCTTCGCATTGCCTGACCCATGCGATGACTGCGTGTGAATCCGAGTCAGGCAGCGGCTACTCATGGGCGATCATGCCGGGCCTCCGGAAATGATCACGCCGAATTGTCGGGTGCGCGGTCGACCGAACCCGGCCCGGACTCTTGGAAGCCGCGCCGCTTCCCAAGAACCCACCCCAAGGCGTAAGCGCCGATGACCGCCGCGATGGCGAGGATTCCCATGCCCCAGAGCCGGGAGGCCGGTACGAACGGCGCACCGCCAACGAAACCGAAGTCACCCACAGGTTGATACGCGAACCATCCGAAAGTGGCAGTCGGTTCCGGGAGCAGTACGAGAACGAGTCCGAGAACAGTCAGAGCCCCTGCCCCGATGATGATCGCTTTGAGGCCGGTCGTCATGAGCTGCTCCTATTGGGTCGTGATTCCGACCAACGGTATCCGAACGTGCGAATCTGCCGCGGACACCAGGCGAGGGCCCGAAACTGGATCCACTACGGCCGTCCGATCAGCGACCTCTTGGCGGACCCGCTTTGCGGCGGCAGGACGGGATCTACTTCAGACTCAGGGCGTGGGTCGCTGGACGAGGCTCGCGCGCTCACCCATCGAATACTTCGCCGCTGGCAAACGCCGCGTCTTCGGGAAGCAGCTCGACGAGAGCTGGAGGGCAATCATCGAAGATGATCCTGTCGGCGGAGGGCTGCTCCCTCGACCGGAACTCGGTCTCCATTCCGTAGCACGTGTACACCGTGCTCGGCCCGGTGTACTTTCCGCCCTCGTCGGTCACTACATCGGCTCGCGGTCCGGAAGTGATGAACACAGAGAACTCGGCAGCAGAATCGGTCGAGGATACGTCGTAGAGGACCACCCCGCCGTTTCGAAGGTCAAGCCCAGGCGCTGACGCGTCCAACCCGTCCCACCGCTGGACCTCCAGCCCCGCTAGGTAGGCGGCAGGATCACCCGCCGATGGCCGATAGAAGCCCGAAGACAGAGGATCCTCAAAGGCCGCGATCTGCCTCCACAACACCCCGTCGATCCCGCTGTCGTGCCCGTGATACTCAGCGCGGCAACCGGTGAGCAGAATCGGCAGCGCTGCCAACAGCAGGATCGGTCGTCGCTTTGCGCTCGGCGTCGTCGTCACCACCACAGCTTCTCATCACCGTCGGCGCAGCCACGTTGTGACCGGCCGTTCGCAAGGGCGCCGAATATGGCGCTCGACAAGCGATCCAGGAGGAAGCGCCCTCCGGCTCCGCGATCTGGCCCGAATCGGCCATGCCGACTTGACTCATTCGAGCGATGCCCCGGCTCGAGGCCGGCTGCTGGAATGATCGCATGACACGCATCCGAATCGCTCCCCATCTCAACGGCCTCGTAGATGCCGCCCAAGGCGGCATCGCGTCGGGCCTGTTCGCACGAATCGTCGGCGGCACCGCGCGCGTTCGGCTGATGAAGCCCGTCCCGCTCGACGTCGACCTCGACGTCCGGAAGGGTCGCGGCGGCGCGGCGGCGATCGAGCACGACGGCAGCGTCATCGCGACCGTCGAGCCGACCGCACCGTTCCGGCACAACGCCCCGCTCACGCCGACATACGTCGATGCTCTGGAGGCGGCCCAGCGCCACCCGTTGCACGGGGTTCGCCACCCGTTCGCAGACTGCATCGTGTGCTCGCCGACCCGCCCCGGCGGCCTCGGCGTGGTCTTCGGGACCTCTCGTCTGCTGCCTGACGTACTGATCGCACCCCTCTCGGCATCCACGCCATTCGTCGCCGACGGCGCCCTGCGTCCCGAGATGCTGTGGGGTGCGCTCGATTGCGTCAGTTTCCCCGCGGATCTGCTGCCGAGTCGCACCGTCGCGGTCACCGGGCAGCTGACCGCGCACATCGAGCGTGCGGTCGCCGCCGACGAGCGGCTCGTCGCGGTCGGCTGGCAGACCAGCACCGGCACTCGTTCGCACCGGACCGCGTCCGTCGTCCTCGACGAAGCCGGCCGCGTCGTCGCGTCGGGAGACATGACGTGGGTCGAATTCGCTCCACCGACCGCGACCGCGACCGCGCTGGTCCAGTCGGTCGTCTGACGCGAGTGCCCCTCGAGATTGGCAGCAGCATGATCCATCACATCGAACGAGGTGTTGTGATCCCTCGCACCGACCATCCATACTGGCGCTACGACGGGTTCGATGAACTCTCGAGCGACCTGATGACCGAAGACCTTCTCGTGCACTACGCCGAGTTCGACGGCGCTCCCGTCGCCTGGGCGGCAACGGGCGACGGTCCGCCGCTCGTGGTGACCGGCTGGTGGTGCAGCCATCTCCGGCTCAACTGGGCGGACGCCGCGTTCCGGGACTACATCGAGCGCCTCAGCCTGCACCGAACCGTCATCCGCTACGACCGGCCAGGCACGGGGCTGTCAGGCGGGGCCGGTGCTCCGCCTGCGACGCTCGAAGAGGAGTACCGCGCGTTGGCCGGCCTCGTCGATGCGCTCGAACTCGACCACTTCGCGCTGCTCGCAGGATCGTCGGGATGCAGCACCGCCGCCGTGTACGCCGCGCGCCATCCCGATCGTGTCGACAAGCTCGTGCTGTGCGGCGGCTACGCCCGCGGCGCCGACATCTCGCCGCCGGCAGTGCGCGACACGCTCATCGCCGCGGTGCAGACGCATTGGGGGCTCGGATCCCGTCTGCTCGCCGACGTCTTCATCCCCGATGCCTCGGCTCGGGAGCGCGCCGAGTTCGCCGAGTTCCAGCGTCGGTGCGCCACTCCGGAGCAGGCCGCGGCATCCCTGCGCGCTCTGTACACGTTCGACTGCACCAGCGAGCTCGCCGACATCACGGTGCCGACGCTCGTGCTGCACCGTCGCGACGATCGGGCGATCCGCTTCGAACTCGGTCGAGAACTCGCCGCCGCCATTCCCGGTGCGGAGTTCGTCGCGGTCGACGGCGCGAACCACTTCCCGTGGCGCGGCGATCGAGCGCAGATGGCGAACGAAGTGGTCGCCTTCCTCAACGGCACTCCTTCGGACCGGAAGAACTCGTCTCGGGCTCCGCAGGCGGAACTGACGGGGAGGGAACGCGAGGTGGTCGCCCTGATCGCTCGGGGAATGACCGACTCCGAGATCGCACGGGAGCTGGTGCTCAGCCCGCACACCGTGCACCGGCATGTGGCGAATGTCCGCATCAAGCTGGGCGTCAGCTCCCGCGCGGCGGCCGCGGCATGGGCGACTGCCCATGGCGTCCTGTGAGGTGAGAGAGATGAGCAGTCGCCCCATCACGCACGTGCATGCCGAGCCGTTCGATCACTTCGTGCGCGGGCGCTTCAACGCCTGGTTCTTCGCAACGCTCGACACCTATATCAACCGCGTGACCGAACCGCTCAAGCAGGCGGCGTTCGGAAGCCTCGCCGCGACGACCGTGGTCGAACTCGGCCCAGGCATCGGCGCGAACCTGACGTATCTCCCCGCGGGAGCCTTGCTCGTCGCCGTCGAACCCAACACTCGCATGCACGCTGCCCTCGCGGCTCGTTGCGAGCGAGCTGGAGTCGAGCTCCGACTCATCGCTGACTCCGCAGAACGGATGCCTCTTGCCGACGCCTCGGTCGATGAGGTGATCTGCTCCCTCGTGCTGTGCACCGTGCCCGACCCCGACGCGGTGGTCCGAGAAGTGCGGCGTGTGCTCCGGCCCGGGGGGAGGTTCCGCTTCGTCGAGCACGTCGCAGCGCCACCGCGCAGCGTGCGATCCCGGGTGCAGCGCGCATTGCGAGGGCCGTGGGGGTGGACGTTCGAGGGATGCGATCTGCATCGCGACACCGGCGCGGTCATCGAACGTGCCGGGTTCGAGCGCACCACGATGTTCGAGCGGGTGCTGCGTGGCAGCATCTTCTACCCGGTCAACACCGCGATCTGCGGGATCGCCTGGCGGTGAGGGCGGTCGGGTCGCGGGTGCTACCCGGGTTGTCCCGTCATTTCCGACGGGCTCGAAACCCGCTCGGTCGACGAGCGCTGCTGTTCCGCGTACTGCGTGCCCCAGCGCGTCAACTCGCCGAGCAGCGGCGTCGCGCTGACTCCGAGTTCGCTCAGCCGGTACTCGACCTTCGGGGGCACCTGTCGGTACACCGTGCGCGTGATGAGGCCGTCTTCTTCGAGCTCGCGCAGCTGGCGGGTGAGCACGCGTGACGTCGGATCCTGAAGGAGCCGGCCGAGTTCCCCGAACCGCAGCACCTCGTGCTCGCCGAGGAGGGTGAGGATGCTCGGCTTCCAGGCTCCGCCGAGCACGGCGATCGACACCTCGGCGTCACACGAATCGGACCACTCGCGGACGATCCGTTCCGTCTTCTCCCTCATGGAGAGCTCCCTCCTGTCGGCAGCGCACAGTATCCAAAAGGTAAGTACGTGACAATTCTGTCGGTACTTGCACCTTTTGTCTGTACTTTACAGACTCGTGATGTGACTTCACCCACCGCCATCATCGATTCGCGCTCGACCCTCCGCCTCTGGTTCGCGATGGTCCCACTGCTCCTCGGAATCTTCATCGGCGCGCTCGCGATCAGCAGCGTCTCCACCGCGCTTCCCCGAATACGTGCCGACCTGGCCTTCACCGACACCGAGGGACTCTGGTTCGTCGACATCTACTCGCTCTCGTTGGCCGCAACCCTCATCGTCGCCGCGCGCATCGGCGACGCATTCGGTCGCAAGCGGATCGTCATCATCGGCCTCGCGGGATTCGCGGTGCTGAACGCGGTCGGAGGCCTCGCAGACAGCGGGACCCTGCTCATCGTCATCCGCGGGCTGCTCGGCGTCGCCGAAGCGTTCGTCGTCGCCGGAGTGGTCGCCACCATCGGCGCCAACTACCAGGCCCGGGAGCGCGTGCTGGCGTACGGCCTGTGGACGGCGACGTTCGGCGTCGGAAGCGCTCTCGGTCCCGTCTTGGGCGGGCTGCTCTCGGACGGACCGGGGTGGCGCTGGCTGCTGCTGGGCAGCGTGCCGCTCGCGGTGCTCGCCGGGGTTCTCGCGTTCTGGTTGGTCCCCGACTCGCGCAGTTCCCGGCCCCAGTCCTGGGACATCCCGAGCATCGTCTCTTCGATCGTCGCTCTCGGCGCCCTCACGTTCGCGCTGCACGAGGCGCTTGCGGCGCCGGTGTCCGCCGCTGTGGCCGGTGCGATCGCCGTCGTGAGTCTCGTCTTCTTCATCGCCAGGCAACGACGGTTGAGCGAGCCGCTCATCGATATGCGTCTGTTCGGGCTGCAGGGGTTCAGCCCCGCCATCGTTCGGGTGCTCATCGCCAGCGGCGTCGCGTCCGGGTCCGTCCTGCTCGTGAGCCTGCATCTGCAGGACACGAGGGGCTGGAGCGCCGCGGATGCCGGACTCGCGATCCTGCCGCAGGCGGCGGCGATCGCGATCGGCGGCGTGGTCGCCCCGATCGCGCTTCGCTGGATGCGCGCACAGACCCTCACTGTCGTCGCGCTGCTCCTGCAGGCCGCCGGCATGGGATGGCTCGTCATGGACCCGGAGCTCGTCGCGGTGCCCCTGGTGTGCGTCGGCCTCGGATTCGGCATCGCTGGAACGCTTGCGGCGACCGCGTTGTTCGACGCGACGACGGACGACGACGCCGGCCAGGTCGGCGCGATCCAGGAGGTCGGCTTCGCGCTCGGCGGCGGGCTCGGCATCGCCATCCTCGGGACGATCGCTGCGGTCTCAGACGGCGGATTCGCCACCGCCGCTCTCGTCGCGGCGATCGCGCTCGTCGCCGCGGCGATCCTCCCGCTCGTGCGCCGCCGGACGGAGAGCGGTGCTCGAGCGACGCTGACGCCGGAGGACTCCTGACCTCACGCCGGTGGGGCTGCACCCCTTTCTGCCGACGTCGCGGTGAGGGTCACAGCGAGTGCGGTGACGGCGGGTCGGCAGGAGATCGATACGTTGACGCAACATCCCACCGGCTTTGCTGGTGGGATGAGTCACGCCACCGCCCGGAACGGGGACGTCGCCGCCTCGGGGCAGCATCGCGGCACATCGCCGCTGCTGGTCCTCCTGTTCGCCGTCTACCTCGTCCTGCTCGCCTGGATCATCCTGTGGAAGCTTGAAGTTCCCTTCCTCGGAGCCGGCGGCCTCCGACACGTCAAGCTCGTGCCATTCGTCGCCAGCGGCTCGGACACGGCCAGCGAACCTCTCGAGGTTGCGGCGAACTTCCTGTTGTTCGTGCCGTTCGGGGCGTACCTGGTGCTCCTCCGGCCGTCCTGGCCGCTCTGGAAGCACGTGGGAGCGCTTGCCGGGGCGAGTCTGCTCCTCGAGATCGGCCAGTATGCCCTCGCCGTCGGCAGCTCCGACGCAACGGACGTCATCGCCAACACCTCCGGAGGCATCACCGGACTCTTCGTGACGGCGCTGCTGACGCGCCGGCTTGGAGCGAGCACGATCGTCGTGACGCGGATCTGCCTTGTCGGAACCGCGGTGACCGTGCTCGCCTGCCTGGCGTTCTTCGCCTCGCCGCTGCACTACGGGCAGCGCGACGTGCCGCCCGCCCATTCCCCGAGCAGGCCGGACGCGCTCGTGGTTTCGCCTCCGGATGCTTGATGTGGCGGGCAGGATGTGGTCGGCTGTGTTCGGGGGAAGGGGTGCGACATGAACGATGACCCGTCCTGGACGCAAGTCGTCAAGGCCGTCGAACCGGAGGAGCCGCAACTCAAGCGGGTACTGGGGCCCGGACTGCTGCTCCTGTTCATCGTCGGGGACATCCTCGGCACTGGCATCTACGCGCTCACCGGCCAGGTCGCCGCTGAGGTCGGAGGGGCCGCCTGGCTGCCCTTCCTGCTCGCGTTCGCGGTGGCGACAGTGACGGCCTTCTCGTACCTCGAGCTCGTCACGAAGTACCCGCAGGCCGCCGGCGCGGCGCTGTACACGCACAAGGCATTCGGCATCCACTTCTTCACGTTCATCGTGTGCTTCATCGTGATGACCTCGGGAATCACCTCGGCCTCGACGGCCTCGCGTGCATTCGCCGCGAACCTGCTCGTCGCCTTCGGAATTCCGGATGCCACGGTGACCACGATGCTCATCGCGCTCGCGTTCATCGTGCTGATCATGCTGGTGAACCTGCGCGGTGTGAGCGAGAGCGTGTGGCTGAACGTCTTCCTGACCCTCGTGGAGCTGTCGGGCCTGCTGCTCGTCATCCTCATCGGCATGTGGGCGATCGCGGGCGGCAACGCCGACTGGTCGCGGGTCGTCGCGTTCGAGACGCCTGAGGACAAGGGCGTGCTGCTCGCGGTCAGTACGGCGACGTCGTTGGCGTTCTTCGCCATGGTCGGCTTCGAGGACTCGGTCAACATGGCTGAGGAGACCAAGGACCCCAGCCGCATCTTCCCGAAGATGATGCTGAGCGGGCTCGGCATCGCGGCGGTGATCTACGTGCTGGTGTCGATCACGGTGGTGGCCCTCGTGCCGATCGGCGAACTCGTCGGCAGCGAGACGCCGCTCGTGACCGCGGTGGAGGCCGCGGCGCCCGGGTTCCCGATCAACGACCTGTTGCCGTTCATCTCCATGTTCGCGGTCGCCAACACCGCGCTGATCAACATGATGATGGCGAGCCGGCTCCTCTACGGCATGAGCCGGCAGGAGGTGCTGCCCCCGTTCCTCGGCAAGGTCGCGCCGAAGCGGCAGTCGCCGTGGGCGGCGATCCTGTTCACGAGCGCGCTCGCCGCAGGCCTCATCGTCTACGTCTCGCTCGACGCCGAGGGATCGATCGTCGCCCTGCTCGGCGGCACGACCTCGCTCCTGCTGCTCACCGTGTTCGCGATCGTCAACGTGACCGTGCTGGTGCTGCGGCGGCAGCCCGTCGACCACAAGCACTTCCGCACGCCGACGGTGCTGCCGGTGATCGGCGCGATCACGTGCCTGTACCTGGTGTTCCCATGGACCTCCGGCCGTCCGGCCGGGCAGTACGGGATCGCGATCGCGCTGCTGGGGATCGGCGTCGTGCTGTGGATCGCCGAGCGCGTGTACACGGCTGCCCGGCGGCGACGCGTCGAAGTGTGAACCGGAACCGGTGGCGCTCGCCCTGATCGGCGAGCAGTGCGTCAGACGACACCGGCCGGCGCTGAGGGGAGCTGTACCGTCACGCGCATCCCGCCCTCGGGGCGGCCGGCGATCGAGAGCGTTCCCTCGTGCGCCTGGGCGATGCTCTTGACGATGGCGAGGCCGAGCCCGACTCCGCCGTGGTCGCCGCGGATGCGCTCGCTGCCGCGCTGGAACGGCTCGGTGAGCGTGGCGATCAGGTGCGGCGGGAGCCGCTCGCCGCTGTTCTCGACCACGAGCGCGACGGATCCCGCGTCGACCGTCGTCGTGACCCGCGCAATGCCGTGTTCGGGCAGGTTGTGCACGATGGCGTTGTGCAGCAGGTTCGTGACCATCTGCAGGAGGAGCGCCCGCGAGCCGAGGGCGAGGGCGATGTCCCCGGATGTCTCGATGGCGACCCCGCGTCGCTCCGCCATCGGCAGGAGCGTCTCCGCGGCCTGTTCGGCGAGGAGCGAGAGGTCGACGACCTCGCGTGTGAAGGACCGCTGGTCGGCGCGACTCAGCAGGAGCAGCGCCTCGGTGAGGTCGATCGCGCGGGTGTTGACCGCGGTGAGACGTTCGATGAGCGCGTCGGCGTCGCGACCCGGATCGTTGCGTGCGACTTCGAGCATCGTCTGCGTGATCGCGAGCGGGGTCCGCAGCTCATGCGAGGCGTTCGCCGCGAATCGCTGCTGCTCGGCGACGTGCGCCTCGAGCCGGGCGAGCATTGCGTCGAAGCTGTCGGCGAGCTCACGGAACTCGTCGTTCCGTCCCTCCATCGCGATGCGGTACGAGAGCGAACCATCGGCCGCCTTGCGCGTGGCCTCCGTGATCCGATCGAGGGGAACGAGCATGCGGCCCGCCAGGAACCACCCTCCCAGGAGCCCGAAGACCAGTAGGAACAGCAGCACGAGTGTCACCACGGGGCCGAACGCGCGAATCAGGTCGTCGCGCCCCGGGACGAATCCGTCGATCGATTGGGTCGCGCGAGCGGGCACGTAGCGCAGGAGGAAGAGCCACACGGCGGCGAGCAGCAGAACGCTCGCGACCATCAGGAACCCGGCGTAGCTGAGGGTCAGCCTGAGCCGTACGCTCATGCCGGGTGCTCTACTCACGATCGCCCGCCTCGCCGCCGGCGGAGGCGCCGGTGTCGATCCGGTAGCCGACCCCGGGGACCGTGGCGATGATCCACGGCTCGCCGAGCCGTTTCCGCAGCGCCGAGACGGTGATGCGCACGGCGTTCGTGAACGGGTCGGCGTTCTCGTCCCATGCCCGCTCGAGCAGCTCTTCGGCGCTGATCACGCCGCCCTCCGCGGCGACGAGCACCTCGAGCACCGCGAACTGCTTGCGGGTCAACGCGACGTACCGGCCGTCTCGGTAGACCTCGCGCCGGAACGGGTCCAGCCGCAGCCCGGCGATCTCGCGCACGGGCGGCCGGCTGTGCGCCCGCCTGCGGTCGAGTGCTCGGAGCCTGAGCACGAGCTCCTCCAGCTCGAACGGCTTGGTCAGGTAGTCGTCGGCGCCGAGGCCGAACCCGGACGCCTTGTCGTCGAGCCGGTCGGCCGCCGTGAGCATCAGGATCGGCATGCCGCTGCCGGAGGCGACGATGCTCTCGGCGACCTCGTCGCCGGATGGGCCAGGAATGTCGCGGTCGAGCACGGCGATGTCGTAGGCGTTGATGCTCAACAGCTCGAGCGCGGTGTCCCCGTCGCCGGCGATGTCCGCCGCGATCGCCTCCAGGCGCAACCCGTCGCGAATGGCTTCCGCCATGAAGGGCTCGTCCTCAACCACCAGCACACGCATACTCGCAATGCTAGGAGGCGCGGTATATCGCGGGCGTATCAGTACGTGACCGTCGGCGTGCGTCGCGACTCATCCGGCCCACACCGCATCGATCGGGATGTCGCGGCCCACGATCCTCGACGCCGCCCGGTGGCCAGAGAACAGCGCCGCGGGCACGGTCGCCGGGTCGTCCGTCCAAGTCGCTTCGCCGGCCAGGTGGAGGACACCGCCGACCGGTGTCGCGAGATCGTCGTGGTCGGTCGTCGTCGAGCCGAGCGTCATGTACGCGTACGAGCCGCGGGCGAACGGGTCGTCCTGCCACGCCGTGACGTGCACGTGGCTCGGCTGCTCCACGCGCTCGCCGTAGAGCCTGCGGAGTTGTACGAGAACGGATTCGGCGACCTGCTCGTCGCTCCACCCGCGGGTCGCACGCGCCGCCGGTCCTGCCGCGAAGGTGAGGAGCGTGGGCGTGCCGTGAAGCTCGGTGAGGTCGTACCAGGAATGCCACCAGCGGCTCTCGGGCCCCTGCTGCCGCACCGCGTAGACCCCGTCGTCCCAGAACTTCGTCGGGAACCGCAGGAAGACCTTCTCGAACGCGTTCATCTCGAGCCTGCCCAGGGCGCCTGCGACGGGCTCGGGCAGTGGCGGCTCGATGGTGAAGTCGTCGGACCGCAGCACACCGACGGGCACCGTCACCACGGCGTTGCCGGCCGTGAAGTCGCCGCGTCCGGTCGTGACGGTGACGCCGCCGGTCGACCATCGCACCTGCGAGACGACGTGTTCGAGGCGGAGGTCGAGTCCGGCCGCGAGTCGCTCGGGCAGTCGGTCGTAGCCGTCGGGGAACACCACCTCGTCGCCGTCGATGGAGTCGTCGTCGAGGCCGTGGGCGGCGAGATCCTCGATCCACGCGCCGTACTGCTCCTCCGCCCGATGCTCCAGGAACTCGCGCACGCGCTGGGTGCGCTCGGCGTCCCAGCCCTGCTCGGCGAGTGCCGTCTCGGTGACGTCGCGGTACGAGGCATCCGTGTCGGATGCCGCGACGGCCTCGGCGAGCGCGGCATCGACCACACGGATGTCGTCGGCGAACCGGTGCGCCGCGGCATCCGTGAGTCGAACGCCGTCGGGACCGTAGTACGCGATCGGACGGCTGTCGGACTGGTACCCGCCCACCGTGAACTCGACCGTCGGCATGCCGAACGCCGCGGCCGCCGCGGCGACCGGGCTGTCGGTGATGCCATGGATCCACGATGCGCCGAGGTCGGTGACGTGACCGTCACGGCGGTCGGTCCAGACCCTGCCGCCCACCCGGTCGCGGGCCTCGAGCACGACGACGCGGCGGCCTGCCGTCGTCAACAGGCGTGCGGCCGTCAAGCCGGCCACCCCTGCACCGATCACGATCGTGTCGACGTGTTCCATCGCCGTCCCCTTCAGCAGAGCGGATGCCTCGTGACTCCGACGCTATCGCTCGTTCGACGACATTCCGATGCCGGATCGGTCAGTCGACCAGGCGAAGTGCGGCGTCGAGGCTGCCGAGCGCGGCGGCGGCATCGACCCGGGTGAGTGCGAAGGTCGCGACGAGCAGCGCCGTGCAGGTCTCGGCCATGCGGTCGACCTCGCCGGCGAGGCGATCGGGATGCCGCGCCGCGATGCCGCTCCGCATGGCCGATTGCAGCTCGGCGCGGTAGTCGGCCACGATCTCGCGCACGGCGTCGTCGTGTGCGATCGGTCCGCCGGCGGCGTTGATCAGGAGACATCCGTTCTCGGCGGTGAAGGAGTCGGATCGTGCCAGTGCCGCGCGAAGGCCGGTGAAGTACTCGACGATCGCATCGGGGGAGACCCGTGCGCCCGTGAGCGGGCGGAGCCGCGGGCGGATGACCTCGTCGAGATAGCTGTTCACGGCGGCGTCGAAGAGTCCCCGCTTGCTGTCGAAGGCGTTGTAGAGGCTCGACCGCTTCAGGCCCGTCGCCGCCTCGAGGTCGGGAATGGACGCGTCTTCGTACCCGTGCTGCCAGAACACGGCGCGGGCGGCGCGAACGACTTCTGCGGTGTCGAACGTCTGCAGACGACCCATGAATCGGCTCCTTTTTGCGTAACGGTCGTTCCAGTATATATTAGAACGATCAGTACAAAAAGTCATCGACAACGAACGCCCACGGGGCAGCAGGGAATCACGTCATGGTCATCGCAGCACTCGTGCTGGCGGGCGTCGCCGCGCTCATCCACGTCTACATCTTCTTCCTGGAGTCGATCGCCTGGACGGGGGAGCGAGCTCGCGCGACTTTCGGGTTCACGGCCGACGAAGCGGCCACGATGAAGCTCCTCGCCTTCAACCAGGGCTTCTACAACCTGTTCCTCGCGATCGTCACGACGCTCGGCATCGTCTTCTTCGCCGCCGGTCAGGTGCCGATCGGCGCGACCCTCGTCTTCGTCGGAACCGGCTCGATGGCGGCGGCGGCCCTCGTGCTGCTCATCTCGGCGCCGGCCAAGCGCGCGGCGGCCCTCAAGCAGGGCGTCGTGCCGCTGCTCGCCGTCGTCGCGCTCGTCATCGGCCTGTCGATCTAGCTTCGCCGCAGCATCCGCTCACTCGCTCACCCGCACACCCGCTCACCATGACATCGGCTCACGAGGCCGAGAAAGCGAATCACCACCGTGTCGAACACGACCAGCACGCACGTCCAGCTCATCGCCCGCCCCGAGGGATGGCCGACCCCGGCCGACTTCCGCATCGCCACCGTCGCATACGGCGAACTGGAACCCGGCTGGATCCGCGTGCAGAACGAGTTCGTCTCGGTCGATCCGTACATGCGAGGCCGGATGAACGACGTGCGCAGCTACGTCGCGCCATACGCCCTCGGCGAGACCATCGCCGGCGGAGCGATCGGCCGAGTCGTCGCGTCCGAGGCGGACTCGATCCCCGTCGGCAGCGTGGTGCTGCACCAGCACGGCTGGTCCGACATCGTGCAGCACGAGGCGACGACCTTCCGCGTCGTGCCCGAGCTGCCGGGCGTGCCGCTGTCGCTGTACCTCGGCATGCTCGGCATGACGGGGCTGACCGGCTACGTCGGCCTCACCGCGATCGCGGGCCTGAAGCCCGGCGACACGGTCTTCATCTCCGGTGCCGCCGGTGCCGTCGGCACCGCCGCCGGGCAGATCGCGAAGCTCCTCGGCGCCGGCCGGGTCATCGGGTCGGCCGGGTCGGCCGAGAAGGTGCGCCTGCTGACCGAGAAGTACGGCTACGACGCCGCTCTCAACTACAAGGATGCCCCGGTGCGCGAGCAGCTCGCAGAGCTCGCGCCCGACGGGGTCGACGTGTTCTTCGACAACGTCGGCGGCGACCACCTCGAAGCGGCCCTCGACGTCATGAACGACGGGGGCAGGATCGCCCTCTGCGGTGCGATCACGAGCTACAACACGACCGAGAAGGCGGTCGGACCCGACAACCTGGCCAACATCATCACGCGCGGGTTGTCGGTCACGGGGTTCACGCTCGCGGCGTACCTCCACCTCGCGCCGGAGTTCAACGGTCGCATGACCGCTTGGTTCTCCGAGGGCCGCATCGCCTACGACGAGACTATCGTCGACGGCATCGACAACACCGTCGATGCGTTCCTCGACATGATGCGCGGCGCCAACACGGGCAAGATGCTCGTTCGCGTCGAACCGGCGGCCTCACGCGACTGAACGACGCCGAACCGCTGCGGCTCGGCGCCTGCTCACAGGAGCAGCGCCACCCCGCTCGTCACGAGCCAGAGCGACCACGCGATGTACGTGACCGGGGTGAGCCGGGCGGCGAGCGTCCAGCCATGCCGCTCGAAGGGGCCGACGAACTCGAACGAGCACACGACGAGCACGGCGCCGATCACGATGCCGACGGTGCCGACGAGCGGGTGGGCTTCGGTGCTCTGCACGAGGGCGACCCCCGTGAGGACGCTCCATGCCCCGGTGAGCAGATAGCCCAAGTGCTCTCCGACGGCGACGCCGAGATAGCGATTGAAGGACTGGAAGACCACATCGATCGCCGCGCGTCGCGCGTCCGTTGCGCCGGGTTCGGCATCGGCGCGGGCCAGATACGGTACGAGGAACGGCCACCGCACGAGGCCGAGGAACTGCACGATGGACGCGAGCACGCCGACGGTCGCACCGAGCGCGAGCAGCACCGGGTCGGCGCCGTCGAGCCGGTACGCGAGCAGGACGGCCAAGGGCGCGAAGAGCACGGCCGTCATCGCGAAGCCCCACCAGAGCAGCACGAGGCCGGAGCCTCCTGCTCGGAAGCGCGCGAGGATCTCGCCGGTCGGCCGCCGAAGGATCTCGGGATAGTCGAACACCTTCGCGAGCGCGGCGAACGCCGCGTTGAACGCGATCGGAAGGACGATCAGGAGGATGGCTGCAGCCGGTGACGTCGTCATGGAAGACCTCCTCCGCGAGAATGCTCCCAGTATGGTCCCGAACCCTCGTTGCCGGCGCGCCGATCAGATCATCGGCGTCACGGCCGCGCGAACGATCGCTCCAGACGTCCGAGTCCCTCGCAGATGGTGGACGGTTCGTAGGTCGTGAACGAGAGCCGCATCGTCGCAGGGTCGGGCCGCTCCGCGTAGAACGGCGCCCCCGGCACGTAGGCCACCGACTGCTCGATCGCCGCCGTGAGATGGTGGGCGGCGTCGTGCCCGGGTGGCAAGGTCGCCCACACGAACATCCCGCCGTGCGGGCTGCTCCACGTGCTCCCGGCCGGAAGCGTCTGGGGCAGGGCCGAGAGCATCGCGTCCCGGCGCTCGCCGTAGGCGACGCGGATGCGATCGAGGGCGGTCTCGAGGCCGCCGGTGGTCAGGTAGTGCGCGGCGGCGGCCTGGTCGACGGTCGAGGTGTGCAGGTCCGCGGCCTGCTTGGTCACGACCACGGTGGAGTGGATGTCGGCGCGGGTCCGGATCCAGCCGAGCCGGAGACCCGGGGCGAGCACCTTCGAGAAGCTGCCGACCGTGACGACGTGGTCGTCCGCGAAGGCGGCGAGATACGGCAGCGGATCGCCCGAGTAGCGCAGTTCGCGGTACGGCTCGTCTTCGACGATGCGGAAGCCGTGCCTGATGGCGAGTGCGGCGAGCCCCTCGCGCGTCGCGACGTCGAGGCTCGTGCCGGTGGGGTTCTGGAACGTCGGCACCGCGTACATGAGCTTCGGGCGGTGCTGCTCGGCGAGCCGGTCCAGCGCGTCGAGGTCGATGCCGTCCGCGGTCGTGGGCACCCCGACGATCCGTGCTCCGGCGAGCGTGAACGCCTGGAGTGCGGCGAGGTAGCTCGGGCGCTCCACGAACACGGTGTCGCCCGGGTCGAGCAACGACATCGCCAAGAGGCTGAGCGCCTGCTGCGACCCGGTCGTCACGAGGATCTCGTCGCGCGTCGTGGGCAGCCCCTGGGCGGTGTAGCGGTCGGCGATGAACTCGCGGAGCGCCGGGTTGCCTTCGCTCGTCGAGTACTGCAGCCCGCCGGGTCGCCGCAGCGCCGCGTCGAAGGAGCGTCGGAGTCCGTCGAGGTCGAAGTGCTCGGGAGCGGGCAGGCCGCCGGCGAATGAGATGACGTCGGGGTTCTCGGTGAGCGCGAGGAGATCGCGCACCGGCGATCGCGTCGTGCCGCCGGAACGCTGCGACGGGCGGGGGAGTATGGCTGGAACGGGCATGGGCACCTCAACGGCGGAGTAGGGGAACGTCAGGATCTGGTGGCCGTCTCGATCGTGTCCCCGGCCGGGCGAGGCTGCCATCGTGGTCGGATGGCGGGCTCGTAGCTTTACGGTACAGAATGTATCGTATGACGGCAACGGCGTTGGGGCGGCCACGGCACGAGAGCATCGATCGGGCGATCCTCGACGCGGCAGCGCGCATCATCGAGCTCGAGAACTACCGAGCGCTCACCGTCGGGCGAGTGGCCCAGGATGCCGCGACGACGCGCGCCGCCGTGTACCGACGCTTCCGCACGACCGCCGAGCTCGCGATCGCAGTGCTCGGCGACCGCTTCGGCACCGACCCGGGCGTCGACACGGGCGACCTCGAGACCGATCTCCGGACGATCCAGCGGCATCGCCTCGAGCTGTTCAACCATCCGCTCATCGTGCGCGGGCTTCCGGGGCTGATCGACGACCTCTCGCTCCAGCCCGATGCCGCGCGGCGCTTCTCCGAGGAGTTCCTCGGGCCTCGGCGAACGGCGACCACGCGTGCCGTGCAGCGGGCGATCGATCGCGGGGCCGCTCCGGCATCCGTCGATGTGGAGTGGATCAGCGACCTGCTCACCGGCCCGCTCCTCATGCGAGCGCTGCTGCCCGGCCTGCAGACGATCGACACGGCACTGATCGAGCACACCATCGGCGCTGCCATGACCGAACTGGGCGGGCCGCCGGCGGGCTCAGGTGACGACGTCCTCGATGATCGAGGCCACCCCGATCAGGAGCACGAGTAGCCCGGCTGCGATCCAGAGCCACTCGACGCGAGGAGTGAGGCGCCGGCCCTGTGCGGCGACGCCGGGCGGCGGGCGGTGGATCACCGGAGCGGCGCCGGTCGACTGCGTGACGTGAGTGGCGCCGAGTCGCTCGTCGCGCCAGCGCGCCCAGCGCGCCACCTGCTCGGTCAGCGCATCGACGACCGAGAACAGCCAGCGCCACGTCTCGGGATCGAGGGTCGAGAGGTCCTTGCGCGAGTACAGGAACATATGATCGTCGACGATCTCGACGTCGAGCTCCGCCACCGTGTCGATGAATCCGGCCATCACCTCGGGCGTGAACAGGTAGAGCGCATCGGTCTCGTAGCCGTCGGGGCAGTAGAGCTCGAAGTAGCGGTCGAAGTCGCCCTCGAGGCGCAGCCGCTGGCTCCGCGCGAACTCGACGGGCAGGTTCCGGCGACCGAGCGAGTTGTTGCCCTTCGCGTCGAGCACGACGTGCGGCAGCGTCGCCGGCAGCCGGATCGCGACGTAGCCCCACCGGTGCTGCTCGCGGCTCTTGCCCTCGCCCGTCATTGCGTAATGGTTGGCGATGGAGACGGGATGCCGCCCGGCCCGCGACACCACGTCGTAGGCGAGCTCCGTGCCGCCCCGTGTGAAGATCATGCCGGGGAACGCGGGCCCGGGCTGCACCGGCGCGTAGGTCATGCCGTTCGCCTCGGCGAATCGGTGGAGGCGGTACTGGCGCCGCCCGGCGCGACGGACGAGTGCGCGAACCACGAGCACGGCGGACACGACGACGAAGCCGAGATACGGCAGGAGCAGGAACCAGGCCGCGAAGCCCTCACTCGGGTCGGAGGGGGCGAACAGGTCATCGCCGAGCAGCGACGTCCAGAAGGCGAGCAGCACGAGGGCCGCGACGAGGAGCACTCCCGGCCAGACGACGGTGGCGGGGCTCGGCCTGACCGACGCCGGCAACCGGGCTCGGTACGCCCGCAGCGATGCCGGGTCGATGTGCTCTTCGAGCGCCGAGGTGTCGAGGCGCGTCGCCGTCGACGTGATGCCGCGTTCACTCATGATCGTCGGAGGCTCGAATCATCGACGAGCGCGGTCGGCGAGCTTCGCGTCGAGCGCGGCGGTGTCGGGCACGAACCAGGCGGCGTCGCCGCGGTTCGTCTCACGCACGAGTGCCGCGAACGCATCGTCCGCGGCGAGGCGCTCCGAGATGTCGCCGACGATCGCGATGCGCAGGCGGTAGTTGCCGAACTTGCCCAGCAGCTCGCCCGCGAACCCGCTCGAGAGGTCGAAGAAGGTCTCGTCGAGTCGTTCGACCGGGATCGCGATGAGGCCGGCCTGCGCCGACCAGGCGCCGCCGATGAGATCGGACGTGTCGTCGTCGGTCGCGATCGTGGGACCGTCGACGTCGAGGCGATCGACGCGCACTCCGCGGAGCTCTTCGATGGGCATGGCTCCACGCTAACCCCGAC
>NZ_JBHURI010000025.1:0-50262 GCF_042673425.1 Agromyces sp. NPDC056965
TACCCGGGGGTTGGTTTTTCGTTTAATAGCCCCCCCCCCCCCCTGGGGCCCCCCCGCGGCCCCCCACGCCGTCCCCGGGCCCTGCCGGCGGGGGGCGTCCGCCCGGGCACAGCGCCGTCGCGTCCGCTCGGTCGTACGCGGTGCTATGCCGACAGCGCCGCCGTCGGTGACGTGCGTGCCGCCCGAATGGCAGGCAGGACTCCCGCCACCGCTCCGACGACGACCGTGACGACCACGCCGGCGACGAGCACCTGCGGCGGGATGGCGACGATCCAGCCGTTCCCGCGGGCGACGACGGCCGTGATGAGCCAGCCGAGCACCGTTCCCACGAGTCCGCCGTAGGCCGCGAGCAGCATCGCCTCGACGAGGAACTGCGATCGGATGTGCCCGCGAGTGGCTCCGAGCGAGCGGCGCATGCCGATCTCGCGTCGGCGCTCGAGCACCGAGATGACCATCGTGTTGGCCACGCCGATCCCGCCGACGAGCAGCGCGATCGAACCGACTCCGACGAGCAGTCCGGTGAACGCCTGGTCCACGGTGTTCTTGGCCGCGAGGGCGTCGGACGGACGGCTCACCTTCACCTCGTTCGGCGACTCCGGATTGATGGCGCCCGGGAGCAGGTCGCGGACGTCGCCGACGAGCGCGTCGTCGGAGCGCTCGTAGATCGTGGTCGGCGAGCCGTCGAAGCCGAAGAGCTCCTTCGCGATGCCGGGTCCGATGATCGCGGCCGAGTCGAGTTCGGGAGCGAGCGGCGAACGGTCGAGGATCCCGACGACGGTGAACTGGTTGCCGCCGATCCACACGCTCGTGCCGACCTCGCGGATGCCGAGCTTCTGCGCCGCCCGTTCGCCGAGCACGACGGCGGGGTATCGTTCGGTGGCCGCATTCAGCCAGGAGCCGCGGATGAGCTCCGAACTGGTGGCATCGAGCAGGGATCCCTCACCGACGACGACCGTGAGTCCGCCGGTCGCACCGGGATCGACGGCGGCGTTGCGGTAGACGTTGATCTTCCCGAGCGTCGCGATCCAGCTCGCGGTCTCGACGCCGTCGATGCGGCGTACTCGCTCGACCGCGTCGGCCGGGAGCTTCGAGTCCTCCCCGAGGAAGTCGGTGCCCGCTGCAGCGGTCAGCATGTTCGTGCCGAGGGAGGCGAGCTTCTCGCGGACGAGGGCCTCGCTCGACGTCGAGATGCCGATGACCGCGACCATCGCTGCGATGCCGATCGCGATGCCGAGCGCCGAGAGCGCCGCCCGCATCGGGTGGGCCTTCAGCCCGTGGGTGCCGAGACCGAGCAGGTCGCCGAATCGGAGTCGTGATCGTCGTTCGGCCGTCGCCATCACGCCACCTCCAGTGCCGGGTCGGACTCGTCGCGTTCGATGCGTCCGTCGCGGATCGCGACCTGGCGCGGCAGCCGCGCGGCGAGCTCGACGTCGTGGGTGATGACGACGACGGTCGTCCCTGCGCGGTTGAGCTCGTGCAGGATCTCGACGACCGCCGCGCCAGAGCGGGTGTCGAGGCTGCCGGTGGGCTCGTCGGCGAGGAGCAGCGGCGGCTCCCCCACGACCGCGCGCGCGATGGCGACGCGCTGCCGCTCCCCTCCCGACAGCTCCCGCGGTCGGTGCTGGAGTCGGTGCCCGAGGCCCACCCGTTCGAGCGCGACGACCGCACGGCGGCGGCGTTCCGGGAGCGGCACTCCGGTATAGAGGAGGCCGGTCGCGACGTTGTCGATCGCGCTGACGCCGTCGGCGAGATGGAACTGCTGGAACACGAACCCGATCGTGTACGCACGCAGGGCAGAGAGTTCGGCATCGGTGAGCGTCGTCGTGTCCTCGCCGGCGATGCGGATCCACCCGGAGCTCGCTCGGTCGAGCGTTCCCATGAGGTTCAGCATCGTGGACTTGCCCGAGCCGCTGGGGCCGACGATGGCGAGCATCTCGCCTCGTTCGACCCGGAGGTCGACCCCGGCGAGCGCGACCGTCGGCGGGCTCCCGTACCGGCGGGTCACCCCGCGAAGTTCGATCATCGTTTCGTTCATCGGCCCACCACCACCTTGTCGCCCGCCTCGAGGTCGCCCCCGGTGACTTCGACCATGCCGTCGGCGAAGACGCCGAGCTCGACGTCGACCATCTCGGTCTTCTCGCCGTGCAGCACCTCGACGGCGAACCCGCCACCGGGACGCGCGAGGAGCGCGAGCACGGGCACCTGCACGGCGTCCTTCGCCTTCACGCGATTGATGACGACGCTGACGCTGACGTTGTCGAGGCCGTCCGCTGCCGCGGGGTCGTCGAGGGTGATCGTCAACGGCAGTTTGAGCTTCTTCTCGCCGCTGTTCTTGTCGTCCTGCTCGACCGGAGATCCGACGCCGGCGATCTTGCCCTTCGCCTCGGTGCCGTTGGGCAGCACGACGGTCACCTCCGACCCGAGCGTCGCGATGGCGCTGAGGTTCGGGTCCACGGAGACGCTGATCTCCTTCGCCGTGCCCGAGACGCCGAGCACTCCGGGCCCCGCAGGCGAGCCCACGCCGATCTTGTGCTCGGCGACACGCACCTCCGTCGGCGAGAAGACGATGCGCCCCATCTCGATCGAACCGGTCTGGTCGAGGCGGCTGGCCTTCTGCCACTTCTCGATCGCCGTGGCCGTGCTGCCCGCGAACTCCTGGTCGGGTTCGCGGTCGAAGTAGCCCAGGTCCTTGAGGTTGCGCTCGAGCTGGAGCACGTCGGCGCCGTCCGTCATGCCGCTCTCGAACGAGCGCCACATCGGGAGCTCTCCGCGGAACAGCACGACGGGCCGGTCGTCGATCCGGAACAGCTCGCCGCCGGCGCCCACCACCGTGCCGAGCCCCGGCAGGCCCGTGACCGTGCCGGCGAGACTCGTGCCCAGGTCGCGCGTGGCGCCGAAGCCCAGCTTCCCGCTCGTGCGCACCAGTTCGGTGAGGTCGCCGCGCACGACCTCAGCGCTCTCGACCTGCACCTTCCGCTTGTCCTCGGCGGCCGCCGACGGCCAGGTGAGGTAGCCGATCCCCGCCACCACTCCGATCACCGCGACGGCCGCCACGCCGATCAGGATGGGCTTGCGGCGCGACCGGCCCGGTGCGGGCGAGTCGGCCGGCCCCGACTCGATCGCCACTGACTCGGCCGGCCCCGACTCGAGATCGACGGAGCCCCGCTGTCGTGGCCCCTTCATCACTGCCCTCCGTCAGTCGAACCGGCGGCTCCCATGCCGGCCTCTTCGCTGCAGTTGTCGATGTCGGCAGAGTCCCAGTCGGCCGGCATCGCCTGGCCCATCGCGACGCCGCCGTTCGGGTCGATCTTCGGGTCGGGGTAGTCGTACCCGGCCTCGCGCATGCACTTCGCGAATGCGAGCATCTGCTCGTTCAGCTCCTCGTTCGACGGCACGTTGGGGTCGGCCGGCGGCTCGCCGACCTTCTCGTAGCACGCGTCCGCCGCCTCGGTCATCGCCTCGGCGTCGTCGGTGGAGATGGATTCGCTCATGTCCGACAGGTCGAAGCCCTTGTCCTTCATGCAGTCCTGGAACTTGTCGTTCCACTCCGCGTAGATCGCCTCGGCGTTGCCGCTCTCGAGCTCACCTCCGCCGGCCCCATCGCCGCCGGACCCGGGCGCGACCGAACAACCGGCGAGGGCCACGGTCACGGCGACGGCGGCGAGGAGGGCGGTCGCGAAGCCGCGACGCTTGGTACGGATGGTGGTCATGATCTGTCCCTTCGGTACGCCCCGGTTCGAGGCGATGACCAGTCCATGCGATCGGCGGTTACGACGCCGTAAAGCGCTGCCTTGACGATTCCTTTACCGGGCGGATGCTTGACTGTGGCCATAACCGAGAGAAGGGGACGCATGCGAGTGCTCATCGTCGAAGACGAGGCCTATCTCGCCGAGGCCATCCGCGCCGGACTCGCCCTCGAGGCGATCGCCGGTGACGTGGTCGGTGACGGCGACGCGGCACTCATCGCGGTCGACGTGATCGAGTACGACGTGATCGTGCTCGACCGGGACATCCCCGGCACGCATGGCGACGAGGTGTGCCGCATCCTCGCAGGTCGTGACACGCGCCCTGCGATCCTCATGCTGACCGCCGCGAGGCGACTGCACGACAAGGTGGGCGGCTTCGAGCTCGGCGCCGACGACTACCTCGCGAAGCCGTTCGAGTTCCCCGAACTCACCGCCCGACTGCGCGCCCTGGGCCGGCGACGATTCACGGCTCTCCCTCCGCAGCTGGAGCGAGCAGGGGTCACGCTCGACCCGATCCGCCGGGAGGTCTTCCGCGACGGCCGGCACGTCGCCCTCACGCGGAAGGAGTTCGCGGTGCTCGAGGTCCTGCTCCGCGCGGACGGCGGCGTCGTCAGCGCCGAGACCCTCCTCGAGAAGGCGTGGGACGAGAACGCGAACCCGTTCACGAACACCGTGAAGGTCACCATCTCCACGCTCCGCCGCAAGCTCGGTGAGCCGTGGGTCATCCGCACCGTCCCGGGAGTCGGCTATGCGATCGACGAGTGAGCGCGACGACCACGGACTTCCGGCCCAGCACCGGTACCGACTCACCGTTCGGACGCGCCTCGCCCTGACCTACGCGGCGCTGCTCACCGTCGCCGGGCTGATCATGCTCACGATCGTCTTCGTGTTCCTCGGGCTCCTGCCGACCTATCAGTTCGCGGCCCCCCTCACTCCGGCCCTCCCGCCCGATACCGCGATGCCGGTCCCCCACGACGGCGAAATCCTTCCGGACCCCAGCATCCCTGCCGAAACAACCACCGAGGCGCTCGTCGTGAGCTCGCAGAGCGAGGTCCAGACGCTCCTCCTCGTCGTCTCGGGCGTCGTGCTGGTGCTCCTCGCGCTCGGTGGGATCCTGGCGGGATGGCTGGTCGCCGGGCGGATGCTCCGACCGCTGCAGTACGTCGGCGCCGCCGCCCACCTGGCCGCACGCGGGCAGCTCGACCACCGCATCGCGCTCGCCGGCCCGCGTGATGAGATCACCGACCTCGCCGACACCTTCGACGAGATGCTCGGCGAGCTGGAACGCTCGTTCGACTCGTACCGGCGATTCGCGGCCAATGCCTCGCACGAGCTGCGCACCCCCCTCGCCACGACGCGGGCCATGCTCGACGTCGCACTCGCTTCGGCGACCGATGCCGAACGGCCGCTGCTCACTCGCCTGCGCGCCGTGAACGAGCGCAGCGTCGACACCGTCGAGGCGCTCCTCGACCTCTCAGAGATCGAAGCCGTCACCGCACGGCGAGACCCCGTCGACCTCGCCCTCCTCGTGACCGAGGCCGTGAGCGAGGTCACCGCCGAGGCGCAGTCGGCGAACATCACGATCGAGACCCGGCTCGCTCCCGGGACCGTCCAGGGCGACCGTTCCCTGCTCCGCCAGCTCGCCCTGAACCTCCTGCAGAACGCGATCCGGCACAACGCGCCGGGGGGACAGGTGCGCGTGAGCATCAGCTCCGACGACGACGACTCCACGACCCTCGAGGTGGCCAACGACGGCGACACGGTGCCTGCGGACCTCGTCGATCGGCTCGCCGATCCGTTCGTCCGGGGTGCGGGTCGCACGAGTCGGGCATCGACGACGGGCCGTGGCCTCGGGCTGTCGATCGTCGCGGCGATCGCCGACCGCCACGGTGCCGCGCTCCGTCTCACCCCGCGTGCGGAGGGCGGCCTCGAGGTGCGAGTGCGCTTCCCGGGTCGCCGGGCGAATCGCCCCGATTGATCCGATGACGGCTGTGGATGCCGCGGCGCGCGGCCGCGGCATCCGCAGCCCTTACTCCTTCAGGTCGAGCATCGGCGTCGGCCGGCGGAATCCGCGGGTGACGATCGCGAGGATCACCACGCCGACGGCGAGCCACGACAGACCGACGATGAAGGTGCTCGGCGCGAGGCTGGTCCACAGCCACACGGTGAGCGCGAAGCCGATGAGCGGGAGCACGAGGTTGTTCACGACGGCCATGCCCCCGCGCTCCCTGCGGTCGAGGAAGTAGTGCTTGACGACCGAGAGGTTGACGGCCGAGAACGCGATGAGCGCCCCGAAGCTGATCATCGCGGCGAGCAGCGCGAGGTCGAAGACGATCGCGAGCAACGAGATCGCCGACACGACCGAGATGGCGATCACCGGGGTGCCGAATCGTTCGGAGAGGCGACCGAACACCCGCTTCGGCAGCACGCCGTCGCGGCCCATCGCGAAGAGGATGCGGGAGACCGAGGCCTGCGAGGTGAGCGCCGAGCCGAGTGAACCGGCGATGTACCCGGCGGTGAACAGCACTGCGAGCAGCTGGCCGCCGGCAGCCTGCACCACGTCGAGCGCCGCCGCGTCGACCGAGGTGAACTCGTTCGACGGGAACACCAACTGCGAGAGGTACGACAGGGCGAAGAAGGCGAGACCGGCCACGATGGTCGTGATCATGATCGCCCGTGGCACGGTGCGAGTGGGTTCCCTCGCCTCCTCCGCCAGCGTCGACACCGAGTCGAAGCCGAGGAACGACAGGCAGAGCACGGCGGCGCCCGCGAAGAGCACCCCGAATCCTTCGACGCTGCCGTCCCCGGTGAACGGCGCCAACGGGTCCACGGTCCGTCCCGAGAGCGAGGCGAGGCCCAGCACGAGGAACAGGGCGATGAACACGGCCTGCAGGGCGATGATCACGAGGTTCGTCCGGGTCACCGAGACGATGCCGACGATGTTCAGCGCGGTGACGACCACGATCGAGACGAGGATGAACACCCACGCCGGCACCGCCGGGAACGCCGCCTCGAGGTAGATGCCGATGAGCAGGTAGTTGATCATCGGCAGGAAGAGGTAGTCGAGCAGCAGCGCCCAGCCCGCGAGGAAGCCGGTCGCGCCGCCGAAGCTGCGCTGCGTGTAGACGTAGGCGGATCCGGCGAAGGGGTACGCCACCGACATCCGCGCATACGAACGTGCCGTGAACACCATCGCGACGAGGGTGATCGCGTACGCCATCGGCACCCGGCCGCCCGTGAGTTCGGTGACGATGCCGTAGGTCGTGAACACGGTGAGCGGCACCATGTACACGAGCCCGAACAGCACGAGCGAGGGCGTGCCGAGCACGCGCTTGAAGCGTCCGCCGGTGACGCGGGCGGTGGCCGCGGTGGGCGAGATCAGCGGCTCGGGAGGCGGTGAGGCGGGCATGGCGATTCCTTTCGGGTGAGGGCGCTACTCGGCCGCGACGACTCCGGCGGGCACCTGCTGGGTGATGCAGTGCGGGCCACCGCCGCCGTAGGCGATCGTCGCGCCGGGAACGCCCACGATCGTGCGGTCGGGGTAGATACCGCCGAGGAAGTCGAGCACGTCGGCATCGTGGTCGTCGCCGCCGACGGGCACGATGACGGCTCCGTTCGCGAGGTAGTGATTCGCATAGGCGACCGCGGCCTCGAGGTGCGGATCGAGGAAGTCGATGTCCAAGGAACGGCCCGCAGCATCAGGGGTCGCCTGCAGTACGGCGAGATTGGCGCGGGCGCGCTCGTACTCGGATGACGCGGGGTCCGACGGCACCTCGAGCAGCACGCGGCCGGGCGCGACGTACTGTGCGACGCCGTCGATGTGCCCGTCGGTGCCGGCGGGGCCGACGTCGAGGCTGTGCCCGTAGGGCAACCAGGTGACCGTCGTGACGCCGAGGTAGTCCTTCAGGCCCTGCTCGATCTCGGCCTTCGTGAGGTTCGGGTTGCGGTTCGGATTGAGGAGGCACTGCTCGGTCGTGATGAGCGATCCCTCGCCATCGACGAAGAACGCCCCGCCCTCGAGCACGAACGGCGCACGGAACAGCTTCACGCCGAAGTGAGCGGCGAGTCGGTCGGGGACGAGTTGGTCCTGGTCGTGCGGGTGCCAGCGGTTGCCCCAGGCGTTGAAGCCGAACTTGACCGCGGCGACGTCGCCCGTGGCGTTCGTGACGAAGGCCGGCCCGCTGTCGCGCGCCCAGGAGTCATCGACCGGGACTTCGAGCGGCTCGACGCCGGTGCCGCAGAAGTCGACGACCTCGGCGGCGAGACCGGGGTTGCACAGCATGACGACCGGTTCGAAGTCGGCGATCGCTCGCGCCACGGCCGCGTAGTCTCGCTTGGCCTCGTCGAAGCGGTCGTTCCAGAGCTCCCGGCGCGCCGGCCAGATCATGACGCAGGCGGCGTGCGGCGACCATTCGGCCGGCATCGAGAATCCGGCTTCGGCCGGAGTGGGCATCGTCTCAGTCACGAGGACCTCCATTGGTACGTGGTGTTCCCGACTATTTTGGATGGGAACCAATTTATTTGCAAGCGCAGGATCGCGCGCTCAGGAGGTCGCGCTGCCGGCACCCGGGCGCGCCGGAATGCCGCACCGCTTCGCGGTCGCGGCGGCTCGGATCAGGCGGCGTCGGTGGGCTGCGCCACCGGGGCGCCGAGGAATGCGGCGCTCGCCCGAACGCACAGCTCCAGCATGCGAGCGCGGTCGAGGTTCGGCGCCCCCACGGTGAGCTGGATCGACAGGCCGTCGATCGTCGCGGAGATGAGCTGCGAGACCGTGTCGAGGTCGTCGAACGCGAACGCGCCGCGCTCGCGACCGTAGGCGAGGACGTCGGTGAGGATCCCCCGCCAGCGCTCGTCGAGCTCGTTGTGCACCTCGGCGACGGTGTCGTCGGTCGCGGCATCCGACCACACCTGGAACCAGAGGATCCAGCCGGTGTCGCCGCGCCCGTTCGAGGCCGACAGGTCGATCAACCGCTCCAGCCTCGCCCAGGGGTCGTCGATGTCGTCGAGTTCGACCTCGACCTGTTCGACCAATGCCTCTTCGCTCTGTCGGATGGCGAGCATCAGAAGCTCGGTCTTCGACGGGAAGTAATAGGTGACATGGCCAGGGGTCATCCCGGCGCGCTCGGCGATGTCGGACACGCGGACGTTCGCGAGCCCGAGCTCGGCGATCGCCTTGGTCGCAGCATCGACGACGAGTCCTTCGCGTGCCTTGCCCTTCGCACGTCGCCCGCTCACCCGGCAGCCCCCTCGTTCATCGCGTCACCATCCTAACCAGCCGACCTCGACCGGGCCCTCCGCCATGCGCGGTCTCGCCCGGCACATCCGCCCAGGCGAAATGGCATGCTGCATGCTGCGCCTCGGCCGGACCGAGGAGCGCCGGCTCCGTCTCGCGGCAGATGTCCTGCGCGATCGGGCACCGGGGGTGGAAGCGGCATCCCGATGGGATGTTGTGCAGGCTCCCCGGTTCGCCGCGCAGTGCCGCGTCACCCGAACGCCGCTCGATGCCCATCCGCGGCGCGGAGGCGAGCAGCGCCGCGGTGTAGGGGTGGCGCGGGTCGCGGAACAGGTCTTCGGTCGGCCGGTCCTCGACGACCTTGCCGAGGTACATGACCACGACGCGATCGCTGATGTGACGCACCACCGCGAGGTCGTGCGAGATGAACAGCAGCGTCAGCCCGAGCTCCGCCCTGAGCTTCTCGAGCAGGTTCAGGATCGCGGCCTGTACCGAGACGTCGAGCGCCGCGACCGACTCGTCGGCGACCAGCACCTCGGGCTCGAGGGCGAGGGCGCGGGCGATGCCCACACGCTGGCGCTGCCCGCCGGAGAGCCGTCGCGGGTACGCGTTCAGCAGCGACACCGGCAGCTCGACGAGCTCGAGGAGCTCCTCGGCGCGCCGTTGCACCTGATCGGCGGGAACCATGTCGTGCACTCGCAGCAGCTCGCGGAGTGTCTGCCCGATCGTCATCGAGGGATTGAGCGAGGCGCTCGGATCCTGGAAGACCATCTGGATGCGACGGGTCTGCTGCGCCGTGCGGCGCTTGCCCAGCTGCTCGCCGTCGAGCGCGAACGTGCCGGCCGAGAGCGGGGCCAGCCCCACGAGCGCCTTGGCCAGCGTCGACTTGCCGCAGCCGGATTCGCCGACGATGCCGACCGAGGCGCCGCGTTCGACGACGAGGTCGATCCCGTCGATGGCGTGCACGATCGGTGCCGGTCGGCGGCGCAGGCGCGCCAGCGTCGCCGACCCGACGCGATAGCTCACGGTGAGTCCGCGAGCGTCGATGAGCGGATTCATGCGCTCGCCTCCGTCAGTACCTCGGGGTGGATGCACGCGGTGGCGCGATGCGCGTCACCGGCGAGCGTGTAGGGCGCCTGGTGGCAGTCGTCGCGCGCGAACGCGCACCGCGAGGCGAATCGGCACCCGGTCGGGAACGATCGCGGGTCGGGCGGAGTGCCCGGGATCGTCGCGAGCGCCCCGCCGCCGCCTTGGAAGGATGGCGCGGAGGCGAGCAGTGCTGCGGTGTACGGATGCCTCGGCGATCGGAGCACCTCGTCGACCGGCCCGGTCTCCACGATCCGGCCCGCGTACATCACGGCGACCCGGTCGCACACCTCGGCGACGACCGCGAGGTCGTGCGAGACGAAGACCATGGCCATTCCCCGCTCCTCGCGCAATCGCCGCAGCAGGCCGAGGATCTGGTCCTGGATCGTCACGTCGAGGGCGGTGGTCGGCTCGTCGCAGAGCAGCAGCTCGGGCTCCGTCGCGAGCGCCGCTGCGATCATGACGCGCTGCCGCAACCCTCCCGAGAGCTCGTGCGGCCACATCCGGGCACGCCGGGCGGGATCGGGGATGCCGACGCTCGCCATCAGTTCGACGACCCGCTCCCGCGCAGCGCGGCGCGACAGCCCGCTGCGCACTCGGACCGCCTCGGCGATCAGGTCGCCGACCCGCATGGTCGGGTTCAGTGCGGTCATCGGCTCCTGGAAGACCATCGCCACCCCGTGGCCGCGCACCTGTTCGACATCGCCGCTGATCTCACCTCGCTCGAACGCGAACCGGATCGAGCCGTCGGATTCGCCGCCCGGCGGCAGGAGGCCGAGCACCGCCTTCAGCGAGAGGCTCTTGCCCGAGCCGGACTCGCCCACGATGCCGAGCGATTCGCCGGCCGCGACCTGGAAGGTCACGCCGTCGACGGGGTTCATCGTGCGGTCGCCGAGGGCGAGCCGCACGTGGAGGTCGTCGACGCTCAGCACCGTCCGTCTCATTTCCTCGTCCATTCTTCGATTCCCTCTCCGATGAGGCTGAGGCCCAGCCCGAAGCCGACGATGACCAGCCCCGGCACGGTCGAGAGCCACCACTGGTCGCGGATGTAGGGCTGGCCGGCCGCGATCATCGCGCCCCATTCGGGCGTGGGCGCCTGGATGCCGAGCCCGAGGAACGACAGGGCCGCGAGGCCGAGGGTCGCGCCGACGATGTCGGACGGCAGGTAGACCAGGGTCTGTCCGACCGAGTTCGGGAAGACATGGCGCCAGAGGATGCGACGTGGCGGCAAGCCGGAGGCGCGGGCGGCGGCGACGTAGTCGAGGCTGCGCACGCGGAGCACCTCGGTGCGGATCAGACGCGCGTAGGCGACCCACGCGATCAGCGTGAACGCGACCAGGATCGAGGTCACGCCCGGGCCGAGGACGAACACCAGCGCGATGATCAGGATGTAGGTGGGGAACGCCTGCACGACGTCGGAGACGCGCATGATCACCCCGTCGGTCCATCCGCCGCGGAAGCCGGCGACCGCACCGAGCACGGTGCCGAGGATCGCGGGAAGGGCTGCGCCGAGGAATCCGACGAGGAGGTCGACGCGTGAGGCGAAGATCAGCCGCGAGAGCACGTCACGGCCGAGCTCGTCGGTGCCGAGCCAGTGCGCCCAGCTCGGAGATGCGAGCGAGTCGACGATGTCCTGCTCGAGGGGGTCGTACGGTGCGATGAGCGGTGCGAACACGGCGGCGAGCACATAGACGGCGACGACCGCCATTCCGGCCCAGACGCGCCGGGGCATCCGCACCCGCTCGACGCCGGCGATCGCGTGGCTCGGCGGCACGGCGGCCGCGATGGCGGTGGCGGATTCGACGCTCACGATTCGACCTCCAGACGCGGATCGGCGATCGATGTCACGATGTCCGCGATCAGGAACACCAGGACGACGACGATGGCGAAGAGCAGCGTGTAGCCCTGGATCGTGGGGATGTCGCGCTGCCGGGCCGCCAGCACGATGCCCTGGCCGATCCCGGGGAGCGCGAACGTCGTCTCGATCACGACGGCCCCGAACAGCAGGTAGCCGATGTTCAGCGCGAGGATCGAGACGGTCGGCGGTGCCGCGTTCCGCAGGACGAACTTCGACATGATCCGGCCCCGGCCGACGCCGAAGGACGTGGCGGTCGTGACGTGCTCGGCGCCGAGCACCGAGATGATGCTCGCCCGCAGGCTCCGCACCTGCAACGGCGCGATGGAGATCGCAAGCGTGAGCGCCGGCAGCACGATCGAATGCAGGTGTTCCAGCGGCGTCTCGCCGAAGCCGCCGACCGGGAACCATCCGGTCGGCAGTGCAACCGTCAGGATGAGGATGATGCCGACCCAGAACGACGGCATGGCGAGCGCGACCAGCCCGAACCCGCGGGTGGCGTGATCGAACGCCCGGTCGGGACGGCGAGCCGAGATGATCGCCAGTGGAACGGAGATCGCGAGCGAGAGCAGGGCACCGAAGCCCAGCAGCCAGACGGTGACCGGCAGGCGTTCGGCGATGATGCTCGAGACGGCCTCGTTCGACTTGAACGAGAAGCCGAGGTTTCCGGTGAGCACGTCGCCGACGTAGCGGAAGTACTGCACGATCGCCGGATCGTCGAGCCCGAGCTGGTCGCGCACCAGCGCCAGCTCCGCCTCGGGTGCGCGCAGGCCGACGATCAGTCGCGCGGGGTCTCCCGGCGTGAGCTTCAGGATGAGGAAGACCAGGAGCACGATGCCGAACAGCAGGGGTATCGCGAGCGCCAATCGCTTGGCGATGAACAGGTACCTGCCCACTGCCTACTCGCCCACCTTGATCGTGTCCCAGTAGTACATGCCCCACGGCGCCGAGGCGAAGCCCGAGACCCGCTTGCTCACCCCGTGCAGCACCTGGAACTCGGACAGGCTGATCGCCTGTGCGCTCTCGAGGGCCTCGTTCTGCACGGTCTCGACGATCTGCTGCTTCTCGTCGGCCGATTCGGTCGCGGTGTACGCGAAGAACTCATCGGTGATCGTGTCGGTCTCGTACCCGGTGAACAGCCATGAGGTGCCCTGGATCCACCCCAGCGGATCGACGACATCGGGCGAGACGGCACCGTACGACCAGAGCACCATGTCGGCGTCCACACCGTAGGCCCGGCTCAGGAAGGCCCCGGTCTCCAGCGCCGTGAGCTCGACCTCGATGTCGAGCTCCGCCAGGTTCTCCTTGATGACCTGGCCGATGAGGTGGTCGGTCGCGTTGGCGGCGTCGTAGATCAGTTCGAGGCTGCTCACGTTCGGCTCGGCCGATTCGGCGAGCAGGTCCTTCGCCCGCTCCAGGTCCAAGGTGAACGGGGCCTCGCTCGGCGGAGCCCAGTTCGCGAGGTTCGGCGGGATGATGCCACGGGGCGCGGAACCGTAGCCCTTGAAGGCGCCCTCGGTGATGGAGTCGTAGTCGATCGCGGAGGCGATGGCCTTGCGCAGCCGGGGGTCGTCGAGGGGCGCCCGCGTCGTGTTGAAGCTCAGGTGCTCGACCTGGCTGACGGGGAGCGCGACGAGTTCGTCGCCGTACTGCTTCGCGTCGATGGACCCGACGTACTCGGAGATGTCGATCTGGCCGGCTTCGAACTGCGCCCCGCGCTCGGTGGCGTCGGGGAGGACGTCGATGACGACCGCGTCGAGGTACGGCCGGCCCTCGGCGTAGTAGTTCGGGTTCTTCTCGAGCGTGATCTGACCGCCGGGCGACCAGTCGGCGACAGTGAACGCGCCGGCCGCGACCGGCTTCGCGAAGTACTCCTTCTTCGTCTTCCCGCCGAAGTCCGTCGGGAAGATGGCCGACGACGACCAGGTCATCAGCACGGGCAGCGTCGTATCGGGGGAAGCGAGTGCGAACACCGCCGTGCGATCATCGGGCGTGGTGACCCCGGTGATGTTCGCGTAGAGCCCGCCGTAGTTCGAGCCCTCCGCCCAGACCCCGGCCGAGAACACGACGTCGGCCGAGGTGAGCGGTGTGCCGTCGCTGAACTGCGTGTCGTCCTGCAGCACGAAGGTCCACGTCATCGCGGCGGGGTCGTAGGTCCACGACTTCGCGAGCCCCGCCTCGACCTCGGTGCCGTCGGCGTTGTAACGGAGCAGCGGCTCGAGCACGCCCTGCAGGGTCTGGTACGTGGAGTAGGCCGCCGCCGTGTCGGGATCCCAGCCGTCGAACGACTCGGAACGGGCGACGTGCAGGGTGTTGTCGCCACTCGCCGGGTCGGGGGATCCGTTTCCCGGACTGCACGCGGCCAATGCGGCGACCACGAGCGCGGCCGTCAGGGCCGACAGCGCCTTCGTCATGGAGGGGGCCATGATGACTCCTGTCTCCGATGACGGCATCGTCACCGGACAAATTTGGATGATATCCAAACATCATGAACACGATGCGTCCGGTTGTCAACACGGCGGCCCGAAGACCCGGGGTCAGCCGTCCTCCGGATCCCCCGGAAGGTCGTGGGTCGCGCAGTGGATTCCGCCGCCGCCGGACGCGATGGTGTCGATCCGCACCGGCACGACCTCCCGGTCGGGGAACTGGTCCTGCAGGATGTCCTGGGCGCGACGGTCGGCCTTCCGATCGCCGAACTCGGGCACGAACACGGCTCCGTTGGCGATGTAGAAGTTGACGTAGGACGCGAGGAAGTCGTCGCCGCTCCCCCTGATCTTCGAGAAGTCGGGTTGCGGGAGTTCGACGACCTCGATCGGTCGGCCCGTGGCATCCGTCGCCTGACCGAGCACCGAGCGCGCCTGGTCGCTCGAACGCGACCACACGTCGTCGGGCGCCCCCGGCCCGGGAACGTCGAGCAGCACGACGCCCGGCGCGACGAAGCGCACGAGGGAGTCGATGTGGGCGTCGGTGATGTCCTCGTCGTAGACGCCGTCGAACCAGATCACCTTCTTCATGCCGAGCAGCTGCATGAAGCGCTGTTCGATCTCGTCGCGCGAGAGCCCCGGATTGCGGTTGTCGTTGACGATCGAGCTCTCGGTGACGAGCAGGGTCCCGAGCCCGTCGGTCTCGAGCGATCCGCCCTCGGCGACGAGATTCGCCTGCACCCTTTGGATCTCGAACTCGCGGAGCACCGCCGCGGCGACGCCGGCGTCGTTCGGATGCTCCTGCTTGCCGCCCCAGCCGTTGAAGTTGAAGTCGATCCCCTCGAGGCCGCCTGCGACTTCGACGAAGACCGGCACCGTGTCGCGGGCCCAGAGGTCGTCGACGGGCACGGTCATCACCTCGACACCCGACCCGCTCTCGTACGCCGCATCCTCCTCGTCACCGGGCGACGCGAGCAGCACGACCGGCTCGAACTCGGCGATCGTGCGGGCGAGCTTCGCGATGTCGTCGCGCACGTACTGCAGGTCCTCACCCCAGATGAGCGCCGTCGGCCACGACATCACCGTCAGCTCGTGACTCTCCCACTCCGCTCCGAGCCGTCGCATCATGTTCGTCTCCCCCTCGTCATCGAACCCGTTCGAGCGATCAGCGCCGGGCGCGCTGCCGGGCGCACCGCCGGGAGCGCATCCCGCGGCACCGAGCCCGACCAGGCCGAATCCGGCAGCTGCGAGCATGTTTCTGCGCGTGAACAGGAATTCGGTCACCCTGCACCTCCGATTATCTTGGATTCGATCCAATATAAGCGACGAGGCTGAGCGTTCGATCAGCCCGTGACGGTGGCGCGCTCGAGGTACGTCGTGATGGCGTCACGGTTCCTCGCGAGACATCCGATGCGCTGGTCGAGTTGGGCGCGGCGCTCGGCGAGCGTCTCGGCGAGCTCGCGCTGGATGATCGGCGCCTCGACGAACGAGGTGCTCGCGAGGCACGGCAGCATGTCGCGGATCACCGCGGTCGGGATGCCGGCTTCGATGAGGCCGCGCACCTGGTTCACCCGCTCGACCGCCGCTTCGGCGTAGTCGCGGTAGCCGTTGTGCTCGCGCGTCGAGCTCACGAGCCCCTGTTCCTCGTAGTACCGGAGCAGCCGCGTTGGCACGCCCGTTCGGGCGGAGAGTTCACCGATGCGCATACGAGCTCCTGACCGATCACGAGAGGGCGACTTGACCTTCACACTAGTGTCAAGGTTCGAGACTGTCGACATGGCTTCACCGATCACCGACTCCCTCACCCTGCCGAGACGCGCGACGACGGCTCGCCGAGGCCGTAGCCGCCTTCCGCTGAACGGCCTGCTCGCCCTCGCCGCCGTCGTCTTCACGGGCGTCGTCACCGAGATCCTCCCGGCCGGCCTGCTCCCGCAGATGAGCGCCGACCTCGGGGCATCCGAATCGCAGATCGGTCAACTCGTCGCGATCTACGCCGTCACGACCGCGATCACCGCGATCCCGCTCACCGCCGTCACCCGCAGCCTGCCTCGGAAGCCCCTCCTCGTCGCGCTCGTCATCGGCTTCGCGCTCGTCAACGGAGTCACGGCGATCGCCGATTCGTACACGGTGATCCTCATCGCACGCATGGCGGGCGGCATGCTCGCCGGCCTGCTCTGGGCGATGGCCGCCGGCTACGCCATGCGCACCGTGGAGCCGGAGCACTCGGGTCGCGCCCTGTCGATCGCCATGGTCGGCACGCCGCTCGCCTTCGCCTTCGGACTGCCGATCGCGACGACGCTCGGCGCGGCGATCGGCTGGCGCGCCGCGTTCGGCGTCATCGCCGTCGTCGGGGTCGGGCTCGCCATCTGGGCCGCCGCAGCGCTCCCCTCCTTCCCGGGCGAGCGCGCGGGGCAGCGGCCCGGCCTCTCGTCGGTGCTGCGGATGCCGGGACTCATCGCCGTGCTCGCCACCACCGCGCTGTTCGTGCTCGCCCACAACATCGCGTACACCTACATCGCTCCGATCACGGTCGCCTCGGGCATCGACCGCCACCTCGACCTGGCACTGCTCGTCTTCGGCGTACCGGCCGTCATCGGGGTGATCGGCGCCGGCGCCCTCGTCGATCGCCGCATGCGCTCGATGGTGCTCGTCGCGACGGCGCTGCTCGGACTCGCGATGATCGCCATCGGCGTCTTCGCCGCGCAGCCGGTCGTCGTCTACGCCGCCCTCGCCGTCTGGGGCATCGCCTACGGCAGCGCCCCGACCCTGCTGCAGGCCGCCCCGGCCCGCATCGCGGGCGACGCAGCGGATGTCGCGCAGTCGATGGTCGTCGCGACGTGGAACGGATCGATCGCGGCGGGCGCGTTCTTCGGCGGGATCGCACTCGACACGATGGGCGTCGAGGTGCTGCCGTGGCTCGCGCTCGGCCTGCTCGCGGTCGCAGCGCTGATCGCCGCGACGGTGCGAACGGCCTTCGCCCCCGCAGCTTCCCCCGCCGGGGAACGCACGCGGGCATCGGCCCGCTGACTCAGCCCCGTGCGCGCCGGGCTTCGGGATGCCAGCTGAAGAACAGCGCGGCAGCCAGCAGGCACGTGATCAGCAACTGCGCCACGGCGACCGGTACGGATGCCTCGGGGAAGAAGCTGCCGACGGCGTTGCCCGAGAAGTGGATCAGGATCGCGGCCCACACCCCGCCGCCGAGGCGCTCGCTGACGAACAGGTAGACCAACGAGAGCGGGATGAGCGAGAGGCAGAACAGCAGGCCGTCGACCGTGAAGAGGCCCATCGCCGCCTGCCCCGTGCCCGGCAGGAAGAACAGCGGGAGGTGCCAGATCGCCCACGCGATCCCCAGCACGACGGAGGTGGCGATGATGCCGAGCGAGCGACGGAGTCGCGGCTGGGCGAAGCCGCGCCACCCGAACTCCTCCGCGATCGGTCCCGCGATCATGAACAGCACGACGAAGAGCAGCGGGCCGCCGAATCCGGCGACGACCGCCGGCGCCTCCGCGAGGCGAGCACCGAACTCCTGCGGCACGAGCACCAGGTTCGCGATCACGACCGGAGCGGCGCCGAGCACCAGGGCGGCCGGCGCCCAGAGCCACGGCGATCCGAGTCGCGGGCGTGCGGCCCGCTCCGGCGAGCCGCGCGTGCGGGACAGGAAGAGGATCAGTGCGGCGAGCGACGGTCCCGACGTCGCGATGCCGAAGATCCAGAGCGCAGCGCCCTCGCGCACGTTGCCGTCCTGCCAGGCGAGCAGGAGCCACAGCGACCCGCTGATGAGCGCCGTGAGGAGCGCGAACAGCAGCAGATCGGTGCGAACGCGGGTGAGCTTCGGTGTCGTGGTGGTCACGCGCTCACCCTGCCGACCGCTTCCGGTGGCCGCTATCGGGCTAACCCCCGGATCGCCGAGAACCACGTCCTCCGAGCGCCACGTCCTCCGGGCGCCACATCGCAGCCGAGCGACCGGTGAACGCGAAGGCGTATCGAGGCTCCCTACCCGCCTCGATACGCCTCCACGACCCTTCCGGTCAGCCGATCATCGACTCACCAGAGGATCAGCGGCACCGTGAACGACTGCGAGTCGGCGTAGCCCTCGCCGCCGTCGAACACGGCGCGCACGAGGTGCAACCCGCGCGGCAGCTTCGGCAGCTTCACGTCGATGCGCCCCTTGTCGCGGGCCTCGAGCTCGGCCTCGGCGATGAGGGTGCCGCCGTCGTACACGCGCACGTCGCCGACCGGTGCACCGCCGTCGAGTGCGAACACCTTGCCCACGAGCTTCACCGCGGAGCCGGCCTTCGCGAGGAGCTTGTTCGGCGCGGCGACCGTGAACGTCGTGACGGCCGGTGGCGCCTGCTCGTCGACGAGCACGGCGACGCTGCGCGCCGGCACGGTGACCGAACCGGTCGCGGCGTCCCACGTGGTCGTCTTCACGACGGCGTCGGAACCGTTCGCCTGCGCCTCGGCGAGCGCGAAGTCCCGCCCGGCGAGGCCGGCGACCGTCTCGGTCACCGGCTCCGGCGAGGCGTTGAAGACGACGAGCGCACCGTCGAGCTCGGGGTCGACGTCATCGCCCACGAGATCGTCGATCTGCATCGCGATCACGCCCGGCGTCGCCTCGGCGCCGCTGTTCGGGAACGACACCTTCTCGTCGATGAGCGCGGCGGAGCCGAGCTGCAGCAGGTCGACCGTCGAACGCACTCGCAGCAGGTCGAGCGCGGATGCCTCGGCCGCGGCGATGTCGGCAGCGGCAGGCTTCAGCGCGGGGTCCGCGAGGAGCGGCGCCATGGCCGCCCACTTGCCGCCGTTGTCGGCCTCGCCCGGCAGGCCCGACCCGAAGGTCGACTCCTGGCCGGTCCAGTCGATGCGGTTGAACCAGTCGCCCGAGTTGTAGCTGTTGCGATCGAGCGACTTCGAGCGCAGCAGCTCGGTGCCGGCGTGCCAGAACGAGGGCGACTGCGACAGCGTCACGGTCGCGAGCTCGAGGGTGTTCATGCGCACCCGGTCGGCCATCGACGTGTCGGTCGGGAGCTTGAACACCGAGAGGTCGTAGAGCGTCTCGTTGTCGTGGGCGTCGACGTAGTTGATCACCTCGTCGGGCTGGTCCGCGTAGCCGGCCGGCGAACCCCGGTAGTCGAGCGCGTCGCCGCGCACGATCTGCCCCGAGGCATCCGTCAGCTCGTAGCCGCGGAGGTTGCCCGCGAGGCCGAGCTTCACCAGGTCGGTCTGGTGGCCGAGGTCGGCGAGCTGGTCGGCCTGCGACGGCGTGCCCGGCTGACCGTTGGGGTCGGTGCCGAGCCCCGTGCCGAAGCCCTGCTGGAACGTCGAGGCGCTGTCGACCGGGCTGCCGCCGTGCACGGCGTCGCGCAGCCGGTCGTTGAACGTCCCGATGCCGGTGCCGCCGAGCTGGCCCTGCGTCGCCTGCTCGAAGAGGGCGTTGTTCGCGACCTCGCCGAAGTTCCAGCCCTCGCCGTAGAGGTAGACGGATGAGCCGTCGACGCCGTCCTCCTCGATGGTGAGCTCGTCGAGCGCTGCGCGCACCGCGAGCAGGTTCGCCTTCGAGTGGTGTCCCATGAGGTCGAAGCGGAAGCCGTCGACCTTGTACTCCCTCGCCCACAGCACGACGGAGTCGACCATGAGCTTCTGCGCCACGTCGTGCTCGGTCGCCACGTTCTGGCAGCACGTCGAGGTCTCGACGTTTCCGGCGGCGTTCAGTCGCTGGTAGTAGCCGGGCACGATCCGGTCGAGCACCGACTTGCCGCCTTGGCCCGCCTCCGCCGTGTGGTTGTAGACCTCGTCGAGCACGACCTGCAGGCCCGTGGCGTGCAGCGCTCCGACCATCTCGCGGAACTCGGAGACGCGTGCCCCGCCGTCGGGGTCGACGGCGTACGAGCCTTCCGGCGCCTGGAAGTGGAACGGGTCGTAACCCCAGTTGAAGCCGTCGAGGTCACGAATCGCATCGATGCACGCCTGCTGCTCGGGCGAAGCCGGACCGAACGACGCGAGGTCGCACGAGGGCACGGCCTGGAGGTCCCGCCGCTCCTCGATCGTGGCGATGTCGAAGGTGGGCAGCAGGTGCACGGTGTTGATGCCGGCGTCGGCGAGTTGCGCCAGCTGCTGCGTGCCCGCCGAGTCCCGAGTGAAGGCGCGGTAGGTGCCGCGCTCCTCCGCGGGCACCGTCTCGTCGCCGATCGAGAAATCGCGCACGTGCAGTTCGTAGATCGCACGGTCGACCGCGCGGTCGACGATGGGTGCCGGCGTTTCCTCCCACTGCTCGGGGCGGAGGCTCTCGTCGTCGAGGTCGACGACGACCGAGCGCACCGAGTTCGCCGTGAGGGCCACGGAGTAGGGGTCGGTCACCGAGTTCGTCTCGATCGCGCCCGTGGTGGGCGCATAGACCTCGACCGACCAGCGGTACTCGGCCCCGACCGCGAGCGGTTCGCCGTCGGCGCCGTCGGCACCCGCGACCGTCCATGCGCCGGTCGCGTCGTCGAAGACGGCCGGAGTCGTGACGGGCTCGCCGCTCTCACCGGTCGGGAACACCTCGAGCGCGACCGACTGCGCGGTCGGCGCCCACAGCGCCAGCGTCGGCTCGTCACCCTGCCAGTCGACGCCGAGCGAGACGGATGCCACGGCGTCGCCGTAGAGCTCGTCGAGCACGCCGGGCAGCTGCACGCCGGTGAAGGCCGACAGCTCGCCATCGGTCGACTGCGCGACCGCGAGCTGCTCGGTGAGGAGCCGCTGCACCTCGCCGCGGTCGAGTCCGACCGGACGCAGCGCGAGGAAGCCCTCGAGCGCCGGGAAGGCGGCGAGCTGGTCGTCGTCGAGCCCGTTCGGGTCGAGCTCGAGCACGACCGGGTCGCCGCCGCCCGTGACGGCGCCGTCGGTCACCGCGAGCGCGGCGCCGGCCGAGTGCTCGAGGGTCCACGAGGCATCCGTCGCCTCGGTGCCGCCGAGCAGTGCCGCCGGCCAGGCGAGCATGTCCTCGCCCACCCAGTGCGCGCGCGCCTCACCGGTGCCCGCGAGCGGCGGGTCGGTGACGACGATCTCGAGCACGTGCGTGGCGAGCGTGTAGCGGAACTCGACGAGCTTGCCCGCGGTCGCGGTCAACGCGTAGTTCGCCCCGCCCGGTGCACCGCCGACGCCGTAGTTCTCGTCCCAGCCCTGGCCGTGCGCGACCTTCGTCTCGTAGGCGCCGTCGGGGATCGACGAGGTCGACCAGGTGTAGACGCCGTCCTTGTCGCCGTCCTGCATGAGGGTCGCGAGGCACTCGGGCTGCCAGTCGCCGGGGCATCCGACCTTCGACTGGAAGCTGCCGGGCAGCGTCACGACGGGGCCCTCGGCGGTCGACGAGAACACGTGGGTGTTCGGGTTCCAGAAGAAGGTGATCGGCCCGCCCGGGTGCGAGTAGGTGACATTGCCGCCGTTCAGCTCGCCGTTCGCACCGTAGTTGACGTCCCAGCTGCCGTTGATCGCGACCTTGTACTCGTAGTCGCCGGCGGCCACGTCGAAGGTTCCCGAGTAGATGCCGTCGGCGCGCTTCGTGAGCTTCGCAACCTCGCAACCGGGCGCCCAGTCGCCCGCGCAGCCCATCTCGGAGTTGTGGGAGCCGGGCACCGTCACGAGGTCGATCGGCTGCTCGGGCTCCTCCTCCTCGACGAGGTTGACGGCGTTGCCGACGCTCGCGTACGTGCTCGCGGCGGCACGGTTGCCGGCGGCATCCGTCGAGATCGCGCGGTATTCGAGGAGCGTGCCCTTCGCGAGGCCCGCCGTGTCGTGGAAGACCCTCGGGCTCGTGTCCTCGGCGGTGCCGAGCGCGTGCCAGGCGTCGTCGCCCGTGGCACCGGCGACCCGCCACGCGAAGCTCGTCTCCTGCCAGGTGGCGTCGTCGATGTCGGCGACGACCGGGGTGATGCCCGTCACGCCGGCGCCGGCGACCGGCGTCGCGACGGTGATGGCGGATGCCGCGTCGGGCGCGCTCACCGCACGGTCGGCCTTCCAGACGACCGCACCGAGCGGCGGCACGGTGATCGAGGCGACGCCGTCGGCGTTCGCGGTGACGGGCGAGCCGTCGCCCGAGAGCACCGTGAACACGCCGTCCTTCGTGAGCGTCGGCACCTCGACGGTGCGCGCCTCGTTCGCGTTGTTCGCGGCGACGAGGTACTCGACCTGCTCGGCGCGGTCGACGCGGCTGAAGGCGTAGACGCCTGCTCCGTTGTCGACGTAGCGCTCGATCTGCGCGCCCGTCGCGAGCGCGGGGTGGGCGGAGCGGAGCGCGGCGAGCTCGGAGATGTGCGCGTAGAGCGGGGCATCCGTGCCGAAGCGGTCGACGCTGCCAGCGGTCTCCCCCGTCACGAGCGGCTGGTTCTGGTACTCCGCGACCTGGCTCGCGAAGAGTGTCTGCCGGGCGTCCTTGTCGCCGCCCGTGCCCGCGAAGCCCTGCTCGTCGCCGTAGTAGACGACGGGCTGGCCGCGGGTGAGGAAGAGCAGCTCGTGGGCGAGCTCGTCACGTGCGAGCGGGGCATCCGTCGACTGCAGGAAGTAGCCGATGCGGCCCATGTCGTGGTTGCCGAGGAAGGTCGGCAGCGCCGTCGCCGACGAGTCGGGCGTCGTGTAGTAGTCGTCGCCGGCGAAGAGCGACTGCAGGTTCTTCGCCGAGTTGCCCGCAGCGAAGCTCGTCGCCTGCGACTGGAACGTGAAGTCGAGCACCGAGTTCATGTCGGTCTTGCGCACGTACGGGCTGAGCTTCACCGGGTCGGCGTCGTAGACCTCGCCGAACATGAAGAAGTCGGGCTTGCCCGCGGCGTGGGCGTAGTCGAGCACCTCGGTCGACCACTGCTCCCAGAACTCGAAGTTGACGTGCTTCGCGGTGTCGATGCGGAAGCCGTCGATGCCGAGGTCGACCCACTGCTCGTAGACGTCGACGAAGCCGTTCACGACGGTCGGGTGCTCGGTCATGAGGTCGTCGAGGCCCGAGAAGTCGCCGTAGGTGACCGACTCCCCCTCCCACGTCGAGTCGCCGCGGTTGTGGTACAGCGTCGGATCGTTGAGCCACGCCGGCACCTTGACGGTCGCGTCGTCGCCGGTCAGCTTCGGCGTGTACGGGAAGCTCGTCGCGGCGTCGAGGGCCGGGAAGTCGGCGCCGGTGTCGGCGTCGGCGAAGTCGGCCGGGTCGAAGGCGGCGCCGTCGGCGGCCCGGTACGGGCTCGTCGCCTGGTCGACGTACGAGTACTGCTGCTGCTCGTTGTCGATGACATCGGCCGTGTGGTTCGTGATGATGTCGAAGTAGACCTTGATGCCCTTGTCGTGGGCTTCGGCGATGAGCGCCTCGAGCTCGGCGTTCGTGCCGAGGTGCGGGTCGATCTGGGTGAAGTCGGTGATCCAGTAGCCGTGGTAGCCGGCGCTCGCGTTCGCGCCCTCGCCCTGCACCGGGCGGTTCTTGAAGCTCGGGGTCAGCCAGATCGCGGTCGTGCCGAGCCCGTCGATGTAGTCGAGCTGCTGGCGGAGGCCCGCGAGGTCGCCGCCGTTGTAGAAGCCCTTGTCGGTCGGGTCGTACCCCGTCGTGAGGCGGTCGCCGTCGAGGCCGCCCGCATCGTTCGACGGATCGCCGTTGGCGAAGCGGTCGGTCATGACGAAGTAGAACACCTCGTCGCTGCCGGGCTGCCGCACGGGCGCGGCGACGAGGGCGGCATCGGATGCCTCGTCGTACGCGCCGCGCAGCGTCGCGTCGGTCGCCTCGAGCCCGACCTTCTTGAGGGTGTCGTCGAAGACGACGCGCACCGCGGTGTCGCCGGCGACGGTCAGCGGGATGTTGTCGCCGCCGCCGTTCAACCCGTAGGCCTCGTCCCAGCCGTCGTTCACCGCGACCTTGTACTCCCACGTGCCCGCGGGGATCGTGAAGTCGGCCGCGAAGACGCCGGGGGTGTCGGTCGCGATCAACTCGGTCTCGGCGCACTCGGGCGCCCAGTCGGCCGCGCACCCGAGTTCGCTCTGCAGCGAGCCGACGAGGGCGAAGGTGCGCGGCTCCTCGGCCGCGGCGGCGAGACCGGGGGCCACGACGAGCGCGGATGCCGCGAGCCCTCCTGCGACCACGAGGGCGAACCAGCTGCGAGCACGTGCGCGTTGCGTCATCCTTGACTCCCGAACTCCCGGCACGACGACGTGCCTCCGACCACTGGCGGCGACGCTAGCAGTGCAGGGCGTCGGAATGCAAGCGTTTACATTCCCGCGGACGTGGAATTGGCGGGAGACGGGTCACGGATGCTCCGCGTCGGATGCAAACGCTGTCACATCAGCCGGGAGAAGGTCACCTCTCGGAAGCGGTCGTTGCGGAGTCGCTCCGCCTCCATCCGCAGTTCGTGGAGTTCGGCGATGCTCTCGGGGCTGCGGCGCCGGTCGGACTCGCTGCTCCATGCGACGAGGGCGAGCCCGACGCGGCGCGAGAGCCGGCCGAAGAGGCTCGTACGCCCGGCCGGGCGGACGAGCGGGGAAACCGGGGTGAAGGCCGCGCTGTTCATGATGACTCCTGAGTGGTGTTTCACAGGCCCTGTTCGGGGCCTGCTTCCGTTCTACGGCGAAGCGCGACCGCGCTCATCGGCGACGACTACCGAGATCGCCGCGCGGCACTACCGAGATCGGTCGCGACGACTACCGACGACCGGGTCCCGGCGGCCTCACGCGAGGCGGTCGAGCACCTCGGGCGCGAGCCGCGCCGCATCCTGCCGAGTCGGCACTCCGAGCTTGGCGAGCACCGCCGCGACGTGCGTGTCGACCGTGCGCACCGACAGCACCAGACGGTCGGCGATCTGCGCGTTCGTGAGCCCGTCGGCCACGAGCCGCAGCACGTCGACCTGCCGCTCGGTGAGGCCCTCCGGGTTGTTCCGCGTCGGCTGCCGCGGGCCGCGCGGGATCGAGCGCGCACCCCGGTCGCGCAGCGCCGCGCGCACCCGTCGGGCGAGCGGATCGGCGCCGAGGCCGTCGAGGATCACGAGCGCCGCGAGCAGGTCGTCGATGTCGGGGCTCTCCGCCAGCGCGGACGCCTCGTGGTACGGGCACCCGCGCTCCCGCCAGAGGTCGGCGGCGCGGCGCCAGTCGCCCCGTGCCTGCACCGCGAACGGGTGCTCGGAGTCCGGCACGTCGACCCCCTCGCCGGCACGCCGGAGGAGCCACGCGAGTTCGGCCTGCAGGTTCCGGTCCGCCCAGCGCACGGCCTCGTCGAAGGCCGGGCGCGCGATCGCCCGCACCTCGTCGAGATCGCCGCGGAGCAGCGCCGCCTCGGCCCGTGCCGCCGCCGCCGGCCCGGTGCGCTGCAGCTCGCCGAGCCGTTCGGCGATGGCCTTCGCCTCCGCGAGCACGGCTGCGCCCGAGTCGCCATCGCCACGCCGCGACTGCACCGTGCCGATCACGAGGAGGGCGACGCACTGCGCCTGCGGCAGCACCTCCGAGACTCCCGCGACCGCGGAGAGCGCCTCGTCCCAGCGCGCTCGCGCGAGGTGCAGCCGGCCGCGTTCGACCTGCTGGTACGTCCAGAGCCCGAGCACCTCGGTGCGTTCGGAGAACGCCATCGCCGGTTCGAGGTGACGCTCGGCGAGGTCGAGGCGGTACTGGTCGAGCAGGCTCCAGACCAGATTCACGTGCGCCCGGGCCGCGTCGTCCATGAAGCCCGCGGCTGCGGCGATGTCGGCCGCCTCGAGCAGCTCCCGCATGCCCTCGTCGTCGTCCTCGAACAGGTGGGCGGTCCCAAGGTTGTTGAGCGCGTGCGAGAGCGCCCGCTGCTCCCCCGACTCCCGCGCCAGCGCCACCGCACGCGTCGCCAGCTCGATCGTGCGGGGCAGGTCGTGGGCGAGCATGGCGAGCTGGGCCTCGTTGCTGAGGGCGAGCGCGAGCAGACCGCGGTCGCGCGAGTCGGCGAGCACGGCGGATGCCTCGGCCGCAGCCCGCTCGGCGCCCGGCCGGTTGCCCGCGATCCACTCGAACCTCGACAACCAGCGCAGGCTCGCCCCCAGGGCGTCGACGACGCCGAGCTCCCGACGGAGCGCGACGACCTCGAGTTGCGCGGCGACCGCCTGCGGCTCGTCGCCGAGCAGGTACGCCTCGATCGCGTACTCCTCGACCAGATCGGCACGCGTGGCGGTGTCGTAGCGCTCGCCGTGCGCGAGGGCCGCACGGAAGTGAGCGGCCGCCTGCCGGTGCGCGCTGCTCACCGCGGCATCACGGGCCGCCGTCGGCGCCCACTCCACGACCGCGTCCACGTCGCCGGCCTCGATCGCATGCGAGACGATGCGACCCGGGTCGGCGCCGACCTCGAGGAGCATCTCGAGCACGCGCGCGTTCAACTCGATGCGGCGGGAGGCCGGCAGGGCGTCGACGATCGCACGCCGTGTGAGCTCGTGCCGGAACTGCACGCCCTCGGGCCGCACGGTGAGGAGTCCGCCCTCCTCGGCGACGGCGAGCGCACTCGACCCCTCGGGCACGAGCCGGGCGAGTTCGTCGGCGCCGACGACCGACGGCACGACCGCGATCTGCTCGACCCGTCCCTGCGTGCGGGCGTCGAGGCGGTGAAGGCGTGCGGTGACGGCGTCGACGACGGTGCGCGGCACCTGCGCGGCATCCGCCGAGGTCACGAGCTCGCTCACGAAGTACGGGTTCCCGCGGCTCAGCGCGTACACCCGAACCGGATCGGCACCGCGTTCGCCCGCGAGCGTCCCCACCGCGGCCGACGACAGCGGCTGGAGCGCGAGGTGCCGCACACCGCTCGGGAGCTCGCCGAGCAGCCTGCCGAGCGGGTGCTCCCGGTCGAGCTCGTCGTCGCGATAGGTGAGCACGAGCACGGCGGGCAGCGGCTCGATGCGGCGCGCGATGAAGCGCAGCGCGTCGAGCGTGGCCTCGTCCGACCAGTGGGCGTCCTCCACGATGAGCACCGTGGCGGGGGCGGACGACAGCTCCTCGTGCAGCGCCGCGAACACCTCCTCCCGCTCGCCCGCGCGAAGGGCGCCGCCGAGGCGCGGCCCGACGTGCGGGATCAGGTCGCGCAGCGGCCCGAGGGTGCGCGGTGTGGAGAGCGCGTCGCACGCGCCGACGAGCACCCGGCTGCCGCCCGGCGGCTGCTCGCGCAGCGCGGTCACGAGGCTCGACTTGCCGATGCCCGCCTCGCCGTGCACGAGGACCACCCCGCCACGGCCTTCGGCGGCCGCGCGCACGGCGTCGCCGAGCTCGGCGAGCTCACCCTCGCGTTCGAGCAGCCTCATACTGCGATGGTGCTCGCTCGGATCGGCGAGCGCAATGCACGCGTGGCGTTCTCAGCCTCCGACGGGGATCAGAGTCCGGAGTAGGCGTGCAGGCCCTTGAAGAAGAGGTTCACGACGGTGAAGTTGAACAGCACGGTAGAGAAGCCGATGATGGCGAGCCATGCCGAGCGCGAGCCACGCCAGCCGCGCGTCGCACGAGCGTGGATGTAACCGGCGTAGACCACCCAGATGATGAAGGTCCACACCTCCTTGGTGTCCCAGCCCCAGTAGCGGCCCCAGGCCTTCTCGGCCCAGACGGAGCCCGCCATGAGGGTGAAGGTCCACATGATGAAGCCGATGATGTTGATGCGGTATGCGAGGTTCTCGAGCGTGACCGAATCGGGCAGCGTCGCGAGGAAGGTGAGCTTCGCCGCCTTCGCCGTCGCCGCGATCGATTCGCGGCGCGCCTGCATGAGCTGCACGACCGAGAGCGCGAAGCCGAGGGCGAAGAGGCCGACCGACGCGCTCGCCACGAACACGTGGATCACGAGCCACACCGACTGCAGGGCCGGCGGCAGCGGGATCGGGCTGACGTAGAAGTTCAGGGCGGCGACGCCGAGCAGCACGAGCACGAGGCCCGTGATGAAGGTGCCGAGGAATCGCAGGTCCTGTTTCACGACCACGATCACGACGAGGAAGACCGTGGTGATGATGAGCGTGCCCGTGAGCGCGAACTCGTACATGTTCGCCCACGGCACCCGGCCGGCGGCGAGACCGCGCAGCACCGTGGCCGAGAGGTGCAGGATCCACGCGAGCACCGTCATCGCGACGCCGACGCGCAGTGCGGGCGAACGGCCGTAGGCGACGGATGCCGCCGGCTTCGCCGGTGCCGCCGAGCGCGAACCGGCCCCCGCACCGACCGCGACGGTCTCCTTCGCCTCGACGTCGGCCTTGGCATCCGCTGCCGCCGTGGCCGCCGCCGAGCGCTTCGCGAGGTCGATCGAGAACGCGATGAAGGCGATCGCGTACACGACCATGGCCGAGTACACGCAGAGGATGGAGATCTCGTCGAGCGTCAACTGCACTGTTCTACCTTACGTCGAAGATTTCTCGGGGGCATCGGCGGTCTCCGCGGATGCTGCGGGGCCGGCGTGCTTGTCGGCGAACCCGGTCACGGCGTCTTCGAGACCCGGGTCCTCGCCTCGGGCGAGTGCCGCGTACTCGAGCACGACGCGGCCGTCGGGCTTCGTGACGGCCTTGACCCACATGCGACGGCGCGGCACGAAGAGCGAGACGAGGAGCCCGCCGAGGATGAGCGCCGCGAAGGCGAGCACCCACATCTGCGTCGGGTCGTGGTGGATGTCGAAGCTCGCGAAGCGCGACACGCTCTGCGCGTAGTTGCGGCCCTCGGCGGCGGCGGCATCCGTGTCGGCGTCGACGTCGACCGCTGGGGCGGCGCCGGGCGTGACGTCCTCGAATGTCACGGTGCCGAGGCCGTTCGGCAGGTCGGCGGTCTCGCCGGGCTTCAGCTCGATCGAGTCGACCCCCGTCTTGCCGCCGCTCAGCTGGGTGAGCGTCGACGTGTCGAGCGTGTACACCGAGGTGGGCGTGCCGTCGTTGATGCCGAGGTCGCCCTCGTACACGTTGAGCGTCAGCACCGGCAGGATCAGGTCGGGGTAGCTCGAGGTGTAGGCCCCCGAGGTGAGCTCGGTCTGCGTCGGGTAGAAGAAGCCGACCATGCCGAGTTGCTCGGGCATTCCGTCGGGCACCTTCACGACGCCGATCGAGGTGAGGTTCGCGTCCTGCGGCAGGAACGGCACGGCGTCGGTGAAGACGACCTCGCCGTCGGCGTTCTTCACGGTGATGGTCGGCGCGTACCCGTTGCCGAGCAGGTATACGTCGGTGCCGTGCGTGTAGAGCGGCTCGTTGACCTTCACCGTGCGGTCCTCGGGCTCGCCGTCCTGGTCTTGCACGGTCACGTGCGCCGTGAAGTCGATGGGCTGGCCGATCGCGTCCTGGTTGCGCGTCTCGTACACCGCGTCGAGGTTCTCGAGCGAGAGCCGGTAGGGCGTGAGCCGGGTGTCGGTGAAGAAGCGCCCGGGATTGAAGGAGTCGTAGGCGGCGAGCGTGTTGACGAAGGTCTGCCCCTCGACGATGACGCGCTGACCCGAGAATCCGAAGCCGCCGCCGAAGCCGACCGCCACGAGCACGCCGACGAGCGCGGTGTGGAAGACGAGGTTGCCGGTCTCGCGGAGGTAGCCGCGCTCAGCCGAGACGGATGGCTCGCCGCGCAGTTCGTACTGCTCGACGCGGTAGCCCGCCTGGCGCAGCTGCTTGGCAGCCGAGTCGATCGCGGCGGCAGCGGTCTCCCCGTCGGGCAGGTCGCGCTCGGTGTAGCCCGCGAGGCGCGACAGGCGCACGGGCGTTCGCGGCGGCCGGGCGCGCAGCGCCTCGAAGTGGTGCTTCGTGCGCGGGATGATGCAGCCGATGAGCGAGACGAAGAGCAGCAGGTAGATCGCCGAGAACCACGCCGACGTGTACACGTCGAACATCTGGAAGCCGTCGAGGATCGGCGCGAGCTTCGGGTTGTCGTCGAAGTACTGCGTGACGCCGTTGGGGTCGCTCGAGCGCTGCGGCACGAGGGAGCCGGGCACCGCGGCGATCGCGAGGAGGAGGAGCAGGAGCAGCGCCGTGCGCATGCTCGTGAGCTGCCGCCAGGCGAAGCGCAGCCAACCGACGAAGCCGAGCTTCGGCTGGTTGATGGGCGTCTCGCCGGGGTCGGCCTCGATCGAGTCGATGTGGTCGGCGGGCCGCGACGGCGCGCCGGGATCAGATTGCGGGGACAAAACCCGTGATCACCGCCTGCAGTTCGTACATCCAGATGGACCAGATGCCCGTCACCATGAGCACGCCGATCACGATGAGCAGCGCACCTCCCGCGATGTTGATCGCGCGGATGTGACGACGGAGGAAGGCGAGTGAGCCCGTGACCCAGCTGAAACCGGCGGCCACGAGCAGGAACGGGATGCCGAGGCCCACGCAGTACGCGAGGCCGAGCAGCACGCCGCGGCCGGCCGAGGCGGAGTCGGCGCTGAGCGCGAGCACGACGGCGAGGGTCGGGCCGATGCACGGCGTCCAGCCGAGGCCGAACACGATGCCGAGGAGCGGTGCGCCGGCGAGGCCGGTCGCCGGTCGCCACGAGGGCTTGATCGTGCGCTGCATGAACGTGAACTGGCCGATGAAGACGAGCCCCATGAGGATGAGCAGCACGCCGGCGATGCGCACGATCATGTCGGCGTAGCGCACGAGCCACGACCCCGCGAAGCCCGCGATGAGGTTGAAGCTCACGAAGACGACCGTGAACCCGATGACGAACAGCAGCACACCGAGCAGCAGCCGCCGGCGATTCTTCCGCTCCGTCGCGGCGTCGGCCGAGGCATCCGTGAAGCCGCCCAGGTAGCCGAGGTAACCGGGAACGAGCGGCAGCACGCACGGTGAAAGGAACGAGACGAGCCCAGCGGCGATCGCGATCGGCATCGCCGCGAGCAGCTGCCCGTTCAGCACGATCTCGCCCATGCGCTAGGCCTGCTCGGCGAGGAGGTCGTCGATGATCGTCTGCAGGATCGAGGCATCCTTCAGCTGCCCGAGCACGCGGGCCGCCACCTTGCCGTCCTGGTCGAGCACGATCGTCGTCGGCACGGCGGCGGGCGGCACCCGGCCGGCGAACGCGAGCTGCGCCTCGCCGGTCTCGACGTCGAGAACCGACGGGTAGGTGATGCCGTACTCCTTCTCGAACGGGGCGGCGGTGCCCGCCTGGTCGCGCACGTTCACCCCGGCGAAGCTCACCTCATCGGCGTCGACCGCCTCGTGCACCTCCTGCAGGATGGGCGCCTCGACCCGGCAGGGCGCGCAGCCCGCGTACCAGAAGTTGACCACCTGCACCTTGCCAGCGTCATCCGCCGAGTCGTACTGCTCGCCCTCGACGGTCTCGCCCGAGAACTCGATGGCGTCGCCGCGCTCGGCGGAGTCGTAGACCGTGATGGTGCCGTCGCCCGCGATGTAGTTCTTGCCGCTGCCCTCGCGGAACTGGTCGGCGAGCGGGTCGCTCGTGCACCCGGTCAGCACCAGGGCGGCAGCCAGTGCCACCGCAGTCAGCGACCAACGACCGCGCATCACACTGCTCCTACGTCTGTCGCCTGCGCGGCGAGGCCCGCAGCAGGATCGGTGTAGCCCACCTCGACGAATCGCTCGCCGCGTCGCTCGAGCGTCGTAATGCTCGAGAGGGCGCAGCGCCGGCGCCGGGGATCGTGCGCGAGGGAGATGCCGGCGAGACGCCGGTGCACCATCCAGATCGGCAGCTGGTGGCTGACGATCACGACGTCGCCGCCGTCGACCGACTGCCAGGCGTCGCCGATGACGGCGAGCATGCGATCGGCGATCGAACGGAACGGCTCGCCCCAGCTCGGCTCCCACGGGTTCACGAGCAACGCCCAGTTGCGGGGGTCGCGGAGCGCGCCGTCGGGGCCGCGCATGCGCTTGCCCTCGAAGCGGTTCTCGGGCTCGATCACGCGCTCGTCGAGCACGGGCTCGAGGCCGAAGGCCGCGGCGATCGGCTCGGCCGACTGCTGCGTCCGCTGCAGCGGCGAGGAGACGAGTGCGCCGACCGGGCGATCACGGGCGACGAGGTCGTCGGCGGCGGCCTGCGCCATGGCGCGGCCGAGGTCGGAGAGGCCGAATCCCGAGAGTCGTCCGTAGAGCACACCCTGGGGGTTGAACACCTCGCCATGGCGCACGAGATGGATCTGATCGGCCGGCACGGCTTCCAGTCTAGAGAGCGGCTTCCTTTGAATCCGCCGAGCGTTGGAACCCCCACGGGTAGGATGGTCGATCGTGAGTACCCGCACCCTCGTCAAGAACCTCGCCGCCCTCCCCGACGGCCCCGTCACCGTGTCCGGATGGGTCGAGACCGTGCGCGATCAGAAGAAGGTGCAGTTCGTCATCCTTCGCGACGAGTCGGGTGCCGTGCAGCTCGTGAATCCCGCGACGCGCGAGGTCGAAGACGGCGCCGACGCCGAGGCATCCGCTCGCCTCGCCACGACCGAGGCCATCTCGGCGCTCGCGCACGGGTCGTTCATCACCGTCACCGGTGAGCTCAAGCACGACGAGCGCGTCAAGCTCGGCGGCCTCGAGGTGAAGATCGCCTCGCTCGAGGTCGTCACCGCCGCCAACCCCGAGACGCCGATCGCGGCCGACTCGAGCCTCGACAAGCGAATGGACTGGCGCTTCCTCGACCTGCGGCACCCCAAGCAGGCCCTCATCTTCCGCATCCAGACCACCTTCCTCCACGCGCTGCGCGGTGTGTGGGTCGAGAAGGGCCTCATCGAGATCCAGACCCCGAAGCTCATGGCCTCGGCGTCGGAGTCGCGCGCGGAGCTCTTCGAGGTCGAGTACTTCGAGGGCAAGGCGTACCTCGCGCAGAGCCCCCAGTTCTTCAAGCAGATGGCGCAGGCGGCCGGCTTCGGCGGCGTCTTCGAGGTGGGCCCCGCGTTCCGCGCCGACCCCTCGTTCACCTCGCGCCACGCGACCGAGTTCACCTCGGTCGACACCGAGATCAGCTGGATCGACTCGCACGAAGACGTCATGGCCCTGCACGAGGAGCTGCTCGTCGCGGGCTTCCAGGCCGTCGTCGACAAGCACGGTGCCGAGATCGCCGAGCTCTTCGGCATCGAGCTCGCCGTGCCGACGCGTCCGTTCCCGCGCATCCCGCTCGCCGAGGCGAAGCAGATCGTCGCCGACCGCGGCTACGTCATCCCCCGCGCCGACGATGACATGGACCCCGAGGGCGAGCGCCAGATCTCGGCGTACGTGAAGGAGGCGTTCGGCCACGACTTCGTGTTCCTCACCGACTACGCGTCGAGCATCCGGCCGTTCTACCACATGCGCCACGAGGGCGACCCGAGCCTCACCAACTCCTACGACCTCATCTACAACGGCGTCGAGATCTCGACCGGTGCGCAGCGCGAGCACCGCATCGACGTGCTCGTCGAGCAGGCCCGCGACAAGGGCATGGACCCGGAGGAGCTCGAGTTCTACCTCGACTTCTTCCGTTACGGCGTGCCGCCGCACGGCGGCTTCGGCATGGGCCTCGCGCGCGTGCTGATGCTCATGCTGAACGAGCACTCGATCCGCGAGACGACGTACCTGTTCCGCGGCCCGACGCGCCTGCAGCCCTGACCCATTCGGGCCGGCCAGCCGTGAGGTGACGCGAATCGACCTCTCCCCGGTGCGGAAAGCTCGATTCGCGTCACCTCACGGTGCCTGGGCGCCAACCGGCGGCGATCAGCGCGTCGCGGAGCCTGGCGATCCGCTGCCGGCGCAGGATGCCTCGGTGCCGGACGTTGAATCGCACGAGACGCCAGCCCTCGTGGGCGACGTCGTCGAGCCGGTCGACGTCGCGAGCGTACTGATCCCGGTCGGTGCGGTGCTGCTCCCCGTCGTACTCGGCGGCCACGCGATACGCGGGATACGCGAGGTCGGCGATCGCGATCAGCCGGCCGTCCGCGTCGGTGATCTCGACGTTCACTTCGGGCTCGGGCAGGCCGAAGTCGACGAGATCGAGTCGCAGTTCCGTCTCGGCCGGCGAGTCGGTTCGTGGTCGGATCCTCGCGAGCGCGCCGATCAGCTTTCGTCGGCCACGCCGTCCGGCCCGGCGCCGAACCGCAGCCTGCAACCCCTCGGGCGTGGCGAGCGGTCGCCGACGTCGCAGGAGCGCGTCGCCGATGACGACGAGCTCGCGCTCCGTGAGCGAATCGGCGAGCTGGCACCAGGCGTCGACCGGGTCGACGACGGAGAGTCCGAAACGGCGGGTGACGCTCACGTCGCCCGCCAGCACCAGGTGGCCGTGCACGCCTGCGGCGCGTGGCAGTCCCGCTGGAGAGATCGCGGCGACGTGCACCTGTCCACGGAGTCGGTGCGGAATCGGGAGCCCGTGCAGTTCGGCGGCGGTGCCGTGGCTGAACACCTCGCTCGGACGCATGCGGGCCGCGTAGGCGCGACACATCGACAGCAGCGACCGCGGTTCGGATGCACTCATGCGCACACCGTGGAAGGGTCGCGAGAGGTCGGGGCCGCGAAGCCGCCCCTCGGCGAGGCCCGCGTCGGCCGCGTCCCTCACGTGGAAGGGACGGCCGGTGAGATGCGAGGGGAGGTCGAGTCGAGGTGGCATCCGCTCAGCCTGCAGCCAGAGTGCGCCCAGCGGCCCTGCCCGAGCGCCGTTGTGAGCATTCCGCCCGTCCGCGGCCCCCGGAGGACGAGTCATCACGAGTGACGTGACGCGAATCGACCCTCCAGCCGTTTCGGAAGGTCGATTCGCGTCAGCTGGGCCGATGGCAGCGCAGTGGGCCGGCCGCTGGGGCACGCCGTAGGCTCGGGATGTGACGATCGACATCGAGCCCACGCCCATGATCCGCATCGAGGGCGGCCCGTTCCGCATGGGCTCCGAGGAGTTCTACGCCGACGAGACGCCCGTGCACGAGCGCACGGTGGGCTCGTTCGAGCTCGACGTGCACCCTGTCACGAACGAGCAGTTCGCCGCCTTCGTCGAGGAGACCGGCTACGTCACCGTGGCCGAGCGCCCGCTCGACCCCGCCGACTTCCCCGGTGTCGACCCTGCCGACCTCGTTCCCGGCGGGCTGGTGTTCACGCCGACCGCGGGTCCCGTCGACCTGCGCGAGTGGCGGCAGTGGTGGCGCTGGGGTGCCGGCGCGAGCTGGCGGCATCCGTTCGGCCCCGAAGCATCCGTTCGGCAGGCTCAGTTCGGCGCCGTCGACGCGCTCGTCGACCGCCCGACGCATCCGGTCGTGCAGGTGAGCTTCGAGGATGCCTCCGCCTACGCCGCGTGGGCCGGCAAGCGCCTGCCCACCGAGGCCGAGTTCGAGTTCGCCGCTCGCGGCGGTCTCGACGGTGCGCGCTTCGCGTGGGGCGACGAGGAGTTCCCCGACGGGCGGCTCATGGTCAACCGGTGGCAGGGCTCGTTCCCCTACCGCAACACCGGCGCGGAGGGCTGGGCGGGCACCTCGCCCGTCATGACGTTCCCCGGGAACGGCTACGGCCTGTTCGACGTCACCGGCAACGTCTGGGAGTGGACGACCGACTTCTACACCGCGCGCCACAACCCTCCGGGCGTGGAGGCGGTCGACGCCGAACGGCGCCCGAACCTGCTCGCCGCGGCATCGGCCGAACCCGGCTCGCGCATCCCCCGTCGCGTGCTGAAGGGCGGCTCGCACCTCTGCTCCCCCGACTACTGCCTGCGCTACCGGCCGGCGGCCCGATCCCCGCAGGCCGACGACTCGGCGACGACGCACATCGGCTTCCGCTGCGCCCGCGACGCCTGATCGGGCTCGTCCCTCAGCTGCTCGGCGGTGAGACCGGCGCGCGAACCGCCTCGTCGAGTGTCGGGTACACCCGCGCCTGGGCCTCGAGGCCGGCGAACCAGCTCGTGCGCCGAGCGATCCCGGCGCCCTCCGCGGGCACGGCCGCGAGTCGGAGCTCGACGCCCGTCGACGCGAGTTCGCGGTCGAGGTCGGCGAGGGTGTCGAGCACCGTGACCGAGGTCGCCGAGAGTCGCGAGAGCTCCAGGGCCACCGCCCTGATGCCCGGGTTCTCCGCCGCTGCGCTCAGCACCGCGTTCTCGTTCGCGAGCACGTTCGCGGTGTAGAGCGGCCCCTCGAGGCGGATCGGCAGCACACCGTCGACGACCGCCTCGGTGACGACGCGCAGCCGGTTGAGCTCGCGGAGCACGACGACGAGCGTGGCCACGACGCCCACCGCCACCGCGGGCAGCAGGCCGGCGGTGAGGCCGACCACGGCGGTGATGGTCGCGATCCAGAAGTCGTTGCGACTGATGCGCCAGAACCGCACGAGTGCGCCGATGTCGATGAGCCCGATGACGGCGACGAGCACCAGGGCGGCGAGCGTCGCCTGCGGAAGCAGGCTCAGTACCGGCGCGAGCAGCAGGGCGACGAGCACGGCGAGCACGGCCGTGACGATCGAGGCGAGCTGCGTGCGCGCTCCGGCGCCCTGGTTGACCGCGCTCTGCGAGAAGCCGCCCGCCGAGGGCAGGGTCTGGAACAGGGAGCCGATCGCGTTCGCCGCTCCCGTCGCCAGGAGTTCCTGGTTGCTGTCGATCTGCGTCTCACCGGGCTTGCGGATGCCGCGCGCCACCGCCGCGGACTCGAGCAGTGCCATGACCGCTATCGCGAGGGCGCCGGGCAGCATGCCGCCGAGGTGGGCCGGCGACGGCAGCTCGGGCGGCGGGAATCCCGTCGGCACGGGTGCGATGAGCTCGACGCCCGCGGCCTCGATGCCCGAGAGGGCCACGAGCAGGATGCCGGCGGCGACCACGATGAGCGGGCCGGGCACGCGCGGCGCCCAGCGCTTGACGACGACGAGCACGACGATCGAGGCCGCCGAGAGCAGGACGGTCGCGAGATTCGCACCCGGCAGCGCCTCGACGACCGCGACGATCGACCTGATGAACCCGTGCCCCGAGAAGTTCTCGGTCTCGCCGAGCAGCTTCGGGAGCTGGCCGGCCGCCACGGTGGCACCGACGCCGATCTGCACACCGGTGATCGTCGCCTTCGAGATGTTCTCGACGAGCGAGCCGAGCTTGAGCAACCGGGCGACGAGGAGGATGAGTCCGACGAGGAGCGTGAGCGCCATGAGGTCGGGGATCGGGTCGTCGGAGTCGGCCGCGACGCCGACCGAGACGAGCGTCGTCGCGGTCAGCGTCGCGATCGTCGACGTCGTCGACACGCTCATCGCCCGCGACCCGCCGAGCATGGCGTACACGACCATCGGCACCATGCACGTGTAGAGGCCGACCTGCACCGGCAGGTTCGCGATCGTCGCGTACGCCATCGCCTGCGGGATGACGACCGCTCCGGCCGAGAGCCCCGCCAGGAGGTCGGCGCCGAGCCATTCGCGGCGATACCCCCGAAGGGTCGGGAAGAGCAACGCGCGCCGTCGCGCTGCAACGGTGGGCTGCGACATCCGCCCGCCTATGCTGCCGGGTCGGGGAACACCGTCGCCCAGTCGCGCGCGACGCTCACGATGGTGAAGTCGTGCTCGGATGCTGCGGCGAGCGCCTGTTCGGCCCCTTTGTCGTACGGGGTGTCACCGCGACCGGTGTCGTCGTCGTGGTGCACGAGCAGGGTGAGGTGCTTCGCGCTGCCCTGCGCGTACCGGAGCATCTGGATGTCGCCGTTGGAGTTGCCGGCGGCGAAGATCGGACGGCGTCCGACCCTCGTCCAGATGCGCACCGGCTTCACCGGGCCGTCGTCCATGAAGTCGAACGTCGAGTGGTAGTGCACCTGGTTCGACGCCTCGTCGTACCCGAGGCCGAGCGCCGACCCGATGACGCGTTCCGGGGGGATGCCGTAGTTCTCGACCGTCATGGGCCGCATGAAGTCGCGGTCGCCGCCCGAGACGATGTAGTTCGTGAACCCGTTCGCCTCGAGGTACCGCAGCAGCTCGACCATGGGCTCGTAGACGACCTCGGAGTACGGTCGGTGCAGCGTCAGGTGCCGGGCGTCGCGGTAGAAGTCGGCGACCATCGCGGCGTACTGTTCGACGCCGAGGTCTGCGGTCGACCCGAGGATCGCGCCGATCATGACCTTCACGTCGGAGTCGTCGCCGGCGTAGTGCTTGTCGACCGCTCCCCCGAGCCACGCGAGGTCGCCGGTGACGGCCGCCTTGTAGGGCTGCTGCTCGGCGAGCGACGGGTCGGCCGCTGCCGCCGCAGCCCACTGCTGGACGATGAAATGCAGTTGCGTCGGCATGGGCTTCTCGGTCCAGAGCGTGCCGTCGTTGTCGAACACGGCGACGCGCTCGGGCTCGGGCAGCGCGTCGGGGCCCGACGAGACCGACTCGACGAACGCGAGGATCGCGTCGCGAGTCGGCCCGTCGGACCACGACGGGAGCGGGCGAGGTGACTCAGTCACGCGCGTACGCTGCGGCCATGTGCGCCTCGACGTCGATGTAGACGTCGTCACCGATGTCGAAGACCACCTTGGCGATCTCGCCACCGCTGAACTCGAATCGCGATCCTTCGTACTCGCTCGAGACGGCGTCACCGCTGTCGTAGCCGATGCAGAGGCCTTCGCCGCAGAGCGAGAAGTGACCGAGCACGGTGCGGATCTCCTGCTCGGCGACGAGCTGATCGTCGATGTAGAGCTTCAGCGGGCCGACTCCCTCCCGGTAGGGGCCCATCTTCTCCTTGGTGAACTCGACGCCGATGATGTGCTTGCCTGCGGCCGGCATCGGCGCGACGATGCGATCTTCAGGCGGGATGCCGAGGAAGTTGTACGCGTAGGTCACCTTGCCGTCCTTGATGAACAGCGCGTGGCCGCCGAACCTCGACCCGTGAGCGAAGATCACGCCCTCCGTGTCGGCCGTGAGGTCGACCTCGGCGAGGATCTTGTACGAGACGCCGTGCACGTTCGCGGCGGACCGCTCCGGGATCTCGGTCGTGCCGGGGTAGTACGTGTATTGGCCGCTCGGCGGCACCGGCACCTTGAACTCCATGCCGAGGAACGTCTCGTAGTCCTTCGGGTTGCCGATGATCTGCAGGTCGTTGAGCGGAAGCACCTTGTTGGCCTTGGCCTCGCTGAGCCAGAGCGCCTTGAGCTCCTCGAGCTTCTCGGGATGCTCGGCCGAGAGGTCGTGCGCCTCGGACCGGTCGACATCGGTGTGGAACAGCTGCCACACGTCCTTGTCGAACCCGCTCATGCCGCTGACCGGGCCGTGCTCGGCGACCGCCTTCCAGCCCTTGTGCCAGATTCCGCGGCTGCCGAGCATCTCGTAGTACTGGGTCTCCTTCTGCGTCTGCCCCTCAGCCGGAGCATCGAAGGAGTAGCGCATCGAGACGCCGTCGAGCGCGTTCTGGGTCACCCCGTTGTACGTCTCGGGCATCTCGACCCCGCAGACGTCGAGGATGGTCGCGACGATGTCCGTCGAGTGGTGGTACTGGTTGCGCACCTCGCCCTTCGCCTGGATACCGGCAGGCCAGTGGATGACCATCGGATCGCAGACGCCGCCCTGATAGGTGTACCGCTTGAACATCTTGTACGGAGCCGAGAACGCCATCGCCCAGCCGGTCGGGTAGTGGTTGTACGTGTCGGGGCTGCCGAGCTTGTCGACCATCGTGAGGTTCTGCGCCTCGTCGTCGGGGTAGCCGCCGAAGATCTTGCCCTCGTTGACCGAGCCGTTGGGGCTGCCTTCGCCCGACGCCCCGTTGTCGGCGCAGTAGATGACGATGGTGTTCTCGAGCTGACCCGATTCCTCGAGGTAGTCGATGATGCGGCCGACTTGGGCATCGGTGTACTCGGAGAACCCGGCGAACACCTCCGCCATGCGGGAGAACATCGCCTTCTCCTCGTCGTTCAGCTCGGCCCACGGGCGTACCTCGTCGGTCTGGCTGTAGGTGCCGTCGGGCATCGGGTTGATGTCGCCGTAGACGGTCCCCTCGGGCAGGAGCCCGCGTTCGATCATGCGCGGCACGACCCAGTCGCGGTAGGCCTCGTACCCGTCATCGAACTTGCCCTTGTACTTCGCGATGTACTCCTCGGGCGCGTGGTGCGGCGCGTGGTTCGCCCCCGGGCAGAACCACATGTACCAGGGCTTGTCGGGCTCGGTCTGCTTGGAGTCGCGGATCATCTTGAGCGCCTGGTCGGCGAGATCCTTCGACAGGTGGTACCCGTCTTCGGGCAGGTAGGGCTGGTCGATGTAGTGGTTGTCTTCAGCGAGCGACGGGTACCAGTTGTTGGTCTCGCCGCCGATGAACCCGTAGAAGCGGTCGTAGCCCTGCGCGAGCGGCCAATTCTTCTTCGAGGCACCCGCGGTCCACTCATCGATCGGCACGTTGTGGTTCTTGCCCACCCAGTAGGTCGACCACCCGGCGTCGCGCAGGATGTTCGCCATCGTCGCGTTCTCGGGCGGGATGTGGGAGTTGTAGCCGGGGAACCCCGTCGACGACTCCGAGATCGTCGCGAAGCCGTTGGAGTGGTGGTTGCGCCCGGTCAGGAACGTCGATCGCGTCGGCGAGCAGAGAGCCGTCGTGTGCCACTGCGAATAGGTCAGGCCGCCCTGCGCCAACCGGTCCATCGTCGGCATGTCGATGCGCCCGCCGTACGGCGACCATGCCGCCTGCCCGGTGTCGTCGTAGAGCACGACGAGCACGTTGGGTGCGCCCGCCGGCGCCTTGTCCGAGAGGAACGCGTCCCAATCGGCGGTCGAATCCCGCACGTCGAGCTTGATGTCGCCCTTGAATTCCCTTGTCACGCGAACCCCTCCCCAGTTGCCGCCGACCGCCAGCGGTCGGGGCCAACGTTGCCAGAGCGCAGCGGCTTTGACAACGATGAGGATGCGTCGGGTCTTCAGCCGGCGAGCAGCGCCGTCTTCAGTCGCACGGGGTCGATGCGCCAGTAGTTGTGCACGACGTCGTCGATGAGCACCACCGGGATCTCCTCGGCGTAGCGGCCACGCAGTTCGTCGTCGTCGAGGATCGAGCGTTCGACGAGCTCGATGCGCGGCGGGTCATCCGTCGCCTCGATCTCGGCCATGACGGCCGTGACGACCTCCCGTGCGTCGTCGCAGAGGTGGCAGCCGGGCTTGCCGATGAGAGTGAGACGGATGTCGCGAGCCATGCTTCGATGCTACGTCGCCCGGGTACAGCGAAAAGCGCCAGGCCGCAGGGCCTGACGCTCAGCCGAGTCTCGAAGGACTACTTCTTGTTGCGACGCTGGTGGCGCGTCTTGCGAAGCAGCTTGCGGTGCTTCTTCTTCGCCATACGCTTGCGGCGCTTCTTGATGACGGAACCCATCAGAACCTCACAGAAAAGATCGAGTCGGACGCGCGTGCCGCGGCCGGAGGCCAGAAAGCCTCGGGGTAGTCTACCGGATCCGAACGGCAGCCTTCGCCCGATGGGTTAGCGTCGAGGGATGCCCCGCCCCGATCTCGTGATCCGAACCACCGAGGAATCCGACTGGCAGGCCGTGCGCGCACTGCGCCTCGAGATGCTGCGCGACACCCCGCTGGCCTACGCCGAGACCCTTTCGACGGCCCTCGACGCCGATGAGGCCACCTGGCGGGCGCGGGCCGCTCGAGGCACGACGCCCCGGCAGACCTCGATCGTCGCGATCGACGGCGACCGCTGGATCGGGCACATGGGCGGCTACATTCCGGATGCCACGTCGGGCCCGATGCTCGTCGGCGTCTACGTCGCCCCCGATCATCGCGGCGATGAGGCCGGCGTCTCGCGGCGGCTGCTCGAAGCGGTCGAGCAGTGGGCGCGCGAGTTCGGTGGCACGCTGCGCCTCGAGGTGCATGAGGACAACCCGCGGGCGATCCGCTTCTACGAGAAGCTCGGCTTCACGCTCACCGGCCGCAGCCGCGAGTACGAGCTCGCGCCGGGCGGCCTCGAACTCGAGATGATCAAACCCCTGCACTGAGTCGGCGGGTCGCGGCAGACTGAGCGCATGACCGCATTCGTGCAAGTGCTGCTCGTCGTCGCGATCCTCGGCACCGGCCTCGTCGCCGGGGTCTTCTTCGCCTTCTCGGGCTTCGTCACGCAGGGCATCGCGCGCCTGCCGGGCGCCGACGCCGCGCGCGCGATGCGCGAGATCAACGTCACCGCGGTGCGGGCGCCGCTCATGCTCGCGATCTTCGGCACGGCACTCGTCGTCGCGGTGCTCGCCGTCTTCGCCTTCCTCGGCGAACCCGAGGGAGCGACGTGGTGGTCGATCGGCGGAGCTGCGCTCTACCTGCTCGGCGTGGTCGGCGTGACGGGCGGCGCGAACGTGCCGCGCAACAACCGCCTGGCAGCGCCGGCCGAGACGGATGCCCCGGCGCTCGCCGCCGCCTGGCAGGCGTTCCGCCCGGGCTGGCTCGCGTGGAACCACGTGCGCACGATCGCCTCGACCGCGGCGTGCCTGGCGTTCGTGCTCGCGGCGCTCATCGGGGGCTGAACCGGGCACCGCGCTGCGCCGCGGGCGTGGTACCGCGGTACCACTCGGCGTCCACCCTCGGGTGGAGGCGGTGCGGAGCAAGCTCCCCCGGCGGATCGATGCGGGGAGACTCCTCCGCTTCGTAGCGTGGATGACGGGCGATTCCGCCCTGCTTCCCGCAACGACTGCCCCGATGAGAGGCTGCCCGGCCATGACCTTCCTCACCAAGCTGAGCCTCGCCAACCGAGCGATCGTCGGGCTCGTGACGATCGTGATCGTCGGCTTCGGACTCTTCGCGACCACGTCCCTCAAGCAGGAGCTGCTGCCGTCGGTGCAGCAGCCCGGCGCGGTCGTCGTGGCGACGTTCCCCGGAGCCTCCCCCACCTCGGTCGAGCGCGAGGTCACCGAACCCGTCGAGCGGGCCGTGCGCAGCGTGAAGGGCGTCGATCAGGTCACGTCGAGCACGATGAACGGCAACGCGAGCATCCAGGTGCAGTGGGAGTTCGGGCTGGACTCGGAGAAGATCATCGCCGACATCCGCTCGGCCATCGAGGGGACGCGGAGCGCCCTTCCCGCCGACGCGACGACCGAGGTCTATGCGGGAAGCACCGACGACATCCCCGTGATGGCGCTGGCGATCGCATCGGAGGCCGACCCCTCGGACTTCGCGGGGCAGGTCTCGTCCACCGTGCTCCCCGCGCTCCGCGAGATCGACGGCGTCCGCGAGGTCCAGCTCAGCGGGCAGAACGAGACCCAGCTCGTCATCACGATGCGGCCCGCCGACCTCGCGGCGAAGAAGGTCTCCCGCGAGGAGGTCGCCGCTGCGATCACCGCGAGCGGCGTCGTGGTCGCCGCGGGCACGAGCGTGAGCGACGGCGTCGCACTCGCGATCGAGGTCGGCAGCGCAGTCACGTCGCTCGATGACCTGAAGGCGCTGCCGATCCAGCATCAGGACGGCCCGTTCGCCCTGTCGTCGGTCGCCGACGTCGAACTCGTCCCGGCCGCGATGACCTCCATCGCCCGCGCCGACGGCCTGCCCTCGTTGAGCATCTCGGTGCTGAAGGCCCCCGACTCCAACGCCGTCGAGGTCGCCCACGCGATCAGGGCGGCGCTGCCCGACCTCGAGCGCGAGCTCGGCCACGGCGCCGCGTTCACGGTCGTCTTCGACCAGTCGCCGATGGTCGAGCAGTCGATCCACGACCTGTCGGTCGAGGGCGGACTCGGGCTGCTCTTCGCCGTGCTCGTGATCCTCGTCTTCCTGCTCTCGCTCCGGTCGACCATCATCACGGCGGTCTCGATCCCGCTGTCGCTGCTCATCGCCATGATCGGGCTCTGGATCGGCGACTACTCCCTCAACATCTTCACCCTCGCGGCGCTGACGGTCGCGGTGGGTCGCGTCGTCGACGACTCGATCGTCGTGATCGAGAACCTGAAGCGCCGGCATACGGGCGTGCCGATGACGACCGCGTCGGCTCTCGCAGCCGTTCGCGAGGTGGCCGGCGCCGTGACCGCATCGACGATCACCACGGTCGCGGTGTTCCTGCCCGTCGCCTTCGTGGGCGGAACGATCGGCGAGCTCTTCCGACCGTTCGCCGTGACCGTGACGCTCGCGCTGCTCGCGTCACTCCTCGTCTCGCTCACGATCGTGCCGGTACTCGCGTACTGGTTCATGGGCGGGCGTTCGGCGGAGGCCGACGATGGGGCGAAGGCCGCGGATGGGGCGAAGGCCGCTGATGCGGCGGACCTCAGCCCGGCCGCTCCCGGTCCCGTGGCTGCCGGCCTGGCCGCCACCGCTGACGGGGTCGAGTCGTCGCGGGCCGAGGCGTACACCCGGCTGCAGCGCGGATACGTCCCGGTCCTCACCGCCGCGCTGCGGCATCCGATCGTCTCGCTCCTCGTGGCCACCGGCATCTTCGCCGGCACGATCGTCGCCGGCGGGTTCCTGAAGATGGACTACCTCGGCAGCCTCGGCGAGGAGCACAGCCTGAGCCTCACGCAGGAGCTGCCGACCGGCACCAGCCTCGACGTGACGAGCGCGGCGGCCGCCCGGGTCGAGAAGGTGCTGGCGGAGACCGAGGGGGTCGAGTCGTACCTCACGACGATCGGCGACGGTTCGTCGACGAGCACGGCATCGATCACCGTCACCCTCGACGAGCGCGCCTCGAGCGACGAGGTCGGCGCGGCGGTCATGGCGGAGGTCGAGGGGCTGAGCGACGTCGGCACCGTCTCGCTCGGCGCGACGGACGCCGGATTCTCGGCCGGCGGAGTGCAGGTGGCGGTGCGCGGAGAGGACGCGGCGGCGATCGCCACGGGCGCGGGAGCGGTGCAGGAGATGCTCGCCGGCGTGCCCGGACTCGGAGAGGTCACGAGCGACCTCGCCGACGAGCAGGCGATCCTCAAGGTGGACGTCGACCGGGGGGCGGCCGCGCGGAACGGCTTCACCCAGGCCCAGGTGGGTTCGGCGATCTCGGATGCGGTGCGCGGTGCGTCGCTCGGTTCGATCGTGCTCGAGGGATCGTCGAGGGAGGTCATCGTCCGGGCGCAGCGCGTCGGCGCCACCCCGGCGGAGATCGCCGCGCTGGAGCTGCCGGTGAGCGGGCTGCAGCAGGCCGCGGCGCAGAAGGCCGCGGCCGACCGGCTCGAGGCCGACCAGAAGGCCTCGGCGGAGCGCGCCCAGGCGGCATCCCTCGCCGAGGTCGCGAAGCAGGAGTCGGAGCTCCGCGCCGCTCGCACCGACGCGACGAATCAGCTCGGCGGTCTCACCGCTCAGCTCGCGGCACTCGCGAGCGCCCCCGTGGAGGTGCCGCCGGTCGTGCCGACCACGCCCGAAGAGGAGGCGATCGCTCGCGCGTACCAGGAGCGGGCGGAGCAGCTCGCCGCGCTCGACGGCGCCATGGCCGGAGCCCGTTCCGCCGTCTCGGGGATCGACGAACAGCTCGACGCGATGGCGACGGCCCGCGCGGATGCCGCCGCGCAGCGGGCCGAGGCCGAGGCCTTCACGCTGGCGCAGGAGAACCTCGCGAACACGACCGCCGCACCGATCAAGGTCTCCGACGTCGCCAGTGTGGCGAATGAGGCCGCACCTGCCACGATCACGCGAGTCGACGGCGTGCGCACCGTGACCGTCTCGGCCGTGCAGGAGGGCGACGACCTGAGTGCGATCACCCTCGCGGTGCGCGACGGGCTCGACGGACTCGAACTGCCGAACGGGGTCACGGCCACGATCGGCGGCGTCGCGCAGGCGCAGGAGGAGTCGTTCGCCCAGCTCGGGATCGCGATGCTCGTGGCGATCGTGCTCGTCTACATCGTGATGGTCGCGACGTTCCGCAGCCTGCTGCAGCCGCTCATCCTGCTGGTCTCGGTGCCCTTCGCGGCGACCGGCGCGGTTGCGGGGCTCCTCATCACCGGCACCCCGCTCGGCATCCCCGCGATGATCGGCCTGCTCATGCTCATCGGCATCGTGGTGACGAATGCGATCGTGCTCATCGACCTCATCAACTCGTATCGTGCGCGCGGCGACAGCGTGCAGGATGCCATCGTGCACGGGTCGAGGCTCCGGCTGCGGCCGATCATCATGACCGCGTGCGCCACGGTGTTCGCGCTGCTCCCGATGTCGATCGGCCTCACCGGAGGCGGCGTCTTCATCTCGCAGTCCCTCGCGATCGTCGTGATCGGCGGACTCGTCTCGTCGACGCTGCTCACGCTGCTGCTCGTCCCGGTGCTGTACTCGCTGATGGAACGCCGCGGCGAGCGCCGGCGCGCGCGTCGGAGCGCGAAGGCCCGGGAAGCGGCGAGCGAGGCGACGGACGATCGCGCCGATGCCGCCGACCTCGTCGACGCACTCATGGCGGATGGCCGGTAGGAGCCGGAGCGGCGGGGCGGCAGTGCCGCTCCGCCGCGGTCGCGACGGGCTAGCGGCGCTTCTTGGGCGCGACGACCGCGGTGACCTGGTGCGCGGTCTCGGCGAACGCCTTGCCGATGGCCGAGGCGAACGCGAACTGCTCCTCGTTGAGGGCGATCTCCTCGCGGGCGCCGGCGTTCGCGAGCGTGGCGGCGTCGGCCGCGGCATCCGTCGACACGAACGGGATCAGCCAGTCCTCGAGCGTCTCGAGCGGCGTGCGGTCGAGCTTGTAGTAGCGGTGCTGGCCCTCTTCGCGCACGGCCACGAGGCCCGACTCGCGGAGCACCTTCAGGTGCTTCGAGACCGTCGGCTGGCTCGCGCCGAGTGCGCTCACGATCTCGGAGACGCTGATCTCTCCACCCGACGACGGCACGTCCGCCTCGCGCTCGAGGAGCACGGCGAGGATGTCGCGCCGCGTCGAGTCCGCCACCACGTCGAAGATGTCCGCCATGCCCCAAGGTTAGTCACTCCGCGTGGGGAGTACCATGACTCACGCGTTCGGTGACGGCGGAGGGGGCTCGATGCGCGCACAGCCGATGGGTCGACTCGGCCGAGTCGACCGCCGGTCGTGGCTCGGCAAGCTTCGCGACGCGGTCGACTCGCTCGTCAAGAGCTCGCCGTCGCGATTCGCGATCCTCGTCTTCGCGGCGCTCATCCTGCTGTTCACGCTGCTCTTCTCGCTGCCGATCGCCACCGCCGACGGCAGCATCACCCCGCTCCACGACGCGCTGTTCACCGCGGTCTCCGTCATCTGCGTCACGGGCCTCGCGACGGTCGACATGGCGACGTACTGGTCTCCGTTCGGCCACGGCCTCGTGTACCTCGGCGTCAACATCGGCGGTGTCGGCGTGCTCACGCTCGCGACGACGCTGGGCTTCGTGATCTCGCGCCGGCTGGGGCTGCGCGCCAAGCTCATGGCGGCGAGCGACACGAACCCCTCGCGCCTCCACGTGGGCCCCGTCGCCGAGCGGCAGGCGGTCCGCCTCGGCGAGGTCGGCGGGCTGCTGTTCACCGTCGCGATCAGCGCGTTGGTCATCGAGGCCGCGATCGCGGTCGGCCTGATGCCGAGCATGCTCGCGGCCGGCTACGACGTCGGGCACTCGATCTGGTACAGCCTCTACTACTCGGCGATGGCGTTCACGAACACCGGCTTCTCGCCGAACCCGGGCGGGCTCCTCCCCTTCGAGCACGACTACTGGATGCAGTCGCTGCTCATGATCGGCGTCTTCCTCGGCAGCCTCGGCTTCCCGGTGATCTTCGCGCTCTCGCGCGCATGGCGGCAGCCGCGGAAGTGGAGCGTGCACGTGAAGCTGACGCTCACGACGACGGTGATCCTCTTCGTCGCGGGCGCGGCGATGTTCCTGCTGCTCGAGCACGCGAACCCGAAGACATACGGGCACCTCGACGCCGGCCCGACCATATTCCAGTCCTTCTTCATGTCGGCCATGACCCGCTCCGGCGGCTTCGCGACGATCGACATGCACGACCTGTACGGCTCGAGCCAGCTCGTCAGCAGCATGCTCATGTTCATCGGCGGCGGCTCCGCGTCGACCGCGGGCGGCATCAAGGTGACGACGCTCGCCGTGCTGTTCCTCGCCGCCTTCGCCGAGGCGCGCGGCAATCCCTCGATGGAGGCGTTCGGCCGGCGCATCCCCCGCGACATGCTGCGCCTCTCGGTGAGCGTCGTGCTCTGGGGCGCGACGATCGTCGCCGGCGCCTCCATCGCCATCCTGCAGATCACGAAGGCGCCGTTCGAGAACGTGCTGTTCGACGTGATCTCGGCATTCGCGACGTGCGGGCTCTCGACCGGGCTCACCGCCGAGCTGCCGCCCGAGGGCGTCTACGTCATGGCGGCCACGATGTTCATGGGGCGGGTTGGTACAGTGACACTCGCCGCGGCCCTGGCGGCGAGCCAGCGCCGGCAGTTGTTCAAACGTCCGGAAGAGAGGCCCATCGTTGGTTGATCGAATCAGGCACGACGCCCCGGTGCTCGTGATCGGCCTCGGCCGCTTCGGAGCCGCCACCGCGGGTCAGCTCGACCGGCTCGGCCGCGAGGTGCTCGCCGTCGACGAGAACGAGGGCCTCGTGCAGAAGTGGTCGGAGCGGGTCACCCACGCCGTCGTCGCCGACGCCAAGTCGATCGACGCCCTGAAGCAGATCGGCGCGCAGGACTTCTCGATCGCGGTGTGCGCGGTCGGCTCGTCGATCGAGGCATCCGTGCTCATCACGGCGAACCTCGTCGACCTGAAGATCCCGCAGATCTGGGCGAAGGCGATCTCGGCCTCGCACGGCAAGATCCTGCAGCGCATCGGTGCCAACCACGTCATCTACCCCGAGCGCGAGGCGGGCGAACGCGCCGCGCACCTCGTGAGCGGTCGCATGCTCGACTTCATCGAGTTCGACGACGACTTCGCCCTCGTGAAGATGTATCCGCCGAAGCCGATCCGCGGCAAGAACCTCACCGAATCGGGTGTGCGGTCGAAGTACCGGGTCACCGTCGTCGGCGTGAAGAGCCCCGGCAAGCCGTTCACCTACGCGACCGAGCAGACCGTGGTCTCCAACCACGACCTCATCATCGTCTCGGGCACCGAGAGCGACATCGAGCGGTTCGCCGCGCTCGAGTAGCGCTCAGCCCACGAACATCAGCACGACGCCGATGACGGCGGAGGCCGCGGCGATGCCGATAAACACGAAGCCGAGGATGCGGATGACCCTCCGGCCGGTCGGCGGCTCGTGGAGTCGCAGTCGGTACGGCTCGCGCTCCTTGTAGAACGCGGGCTCCTCGTCGGGGTTGGTGACATGCGCGCGCTCGTCCACGCTCAGCCGGCGCGACTGGAAGCCGTCCTCGGTGAACCACCGCACGATGCTGCCGTCGCCGTCGTCGACGACCACCGCCTCGGTGCGCAGCCAACGACCGTCGGCGACACGGATGAGGAGCGCGAGGAGCAGGCATCCGAGCCCCGCGGCGAGCGCGAACCATCCGATCACCTCGGTGATGACCGAGATGGTGTCCGCCGCGTTCATGAGCACAAACGTATCGCCCCGCACGCACCCCGACCGTACGCGTGAGGAACCCGTCGGTGAACGGGTCGGGTCCGTTCGGATCCCATGAGCGGCCCTGCTGCGCACGACGAGCCGGGCGTAGACCGGAAGGAACACCCCGAGGAGGTTCCGTCGATGAGTATCCTGCACACCGTGACGTGGCTGCGCCACCGCTACACCGGTCCGTGGTCACGCGATGCGTGGCCCGAGTCGACCGTGATGGAGGCGGGTGACGTGCGCGTCAACTCCGTCTCGCTCCTCGACGTCGCCGCGAGCCACGGCACTCCGTGCGTGCGCATCGCCGCCGCCGTCGTGCCCGGCACCTGGGGCGCCCCGTCGACCACGCAGTACACCTCGGTCGTGATCACGCGGGTTCTCGCGGTCGAGACGCTCGCCGACGGTTCGATCGGCGCCTGGGTCGACGCCGATCTCGACCGCTGCTCCCCCGTGTTCTCGGAGGCGCGGATCATCGGGCGCCCGAGCGTCGAGCTGAGACTGCCCGTGCAGCTCCGGCCCTCGGTCACGACCGCCGCCGAGTTGCCCACGGCGACGCTGCCGATCGATCTGCACCCAGGGGACCTGGTCGCCGTGCCCTGTCGCGGGGCGACGTCGCAGCGCGACATCCGCCCCACGAGCCGCCACCGTGCCCGGCTCTCCGACGATCGCGTCGATCACGATCGCGACGACTTCCCGCAGGGGCATTGCGGACGTTGATCCCTGGAACGGCGGATGCCGCGTGCCGAAGCACGCG